>JAEINW010000027.1 GCA_016342715.1 Salinivirgaceae bacterium
TGAGAGATTTTTCAGGCAAACCCGTAAAACGGTCTCTGACCACATTCAGAGAATGTGGTTTTTATTGTCGTAATAAAAAACCTTAAAGATGCAAAATTGATTCATTATGATAAGATTCATTACATTTTTTTCAAGTAGTAATAATTTATATTTGTGAAAAAAGATCATCTAATTGAAGTCTTTTGCAAACTACCACCAGTTAAATAAATTTTTTTACGCACTGATATATAATGCATTACTCAGATTGTATAGGTAGTGTTGTAGGCTTTTCTGAAAAAATAGTCGAGGTGTGAAACTGAAATGCAAGTCAATTATTGATTTATGGAGAAAAGCCTTCTTAACTTAGCATAACAAATTATAATACTTGGCACATGAGCAAAAAACTACTTTTAATTTTGTTGTTCTTCATTAGTACTCCATTTATTATTACTGCTCAGGTATTTAATATTAAGGGTAGTGTAACTGACGAACAAAAGAATCCATTACCCGGGGTTACTATTCATATAAAAGGGACTACCGAAGGTGCTATTACTGACTTTGATGGTAATTTCACTATGAATGTTCCGAAAGATGGGGTGTTAATCTTTTCAATGGTGGGGATGGAGTCAAAAGAACTACCAATCCTCAATCAAAACCCTGTAATAGTAATCCTAGCTGAAGACGTGACGCAACTGGGAGAGGTGGTTGTAATTGGTTATGGAACCATGAAATCGAAAGATCTGACTTCACCGATTGTATCTATTAAAGGTGACGAGCTTTCAAAGCAAGTTGCATCCAATCCCATGCAAGCTCTTCAAGGCAAAGTTGCCGGGGTGCAAATAATTAATTCGGGAAAACCGGGTGGTGAATCGACAGTTAAAATTCGCGGAGTGGGTTCAATTGGTGATTATGCAAAACCTTTATATGTTGTTGATGGAGTTTTTGTGGATAACATCGATTTTTTAAGCTCAAACGATATTGAAAGTCTTACTGTTTTAAAAGATGCCTCGTCAGCTGCCATTTATGGGGTGAGGGCTGCAAATGGAGTTATTTTGGTTACTACTAAAAAGGGATATAGTGAAGTCCCAATTATAAATTATAGTGGGTATGTTGGGTTACAGGTACCTGTGAATATTATGCCCATGGCAACCAAAGATCAGTATATTGAACTTTATAACAAGGCTAATACCAATACCACCGGCTTTGTACCCAAAGATCCGAATGCTTATCCTGCAAGTACCGACTGGTACAAAGAATTGGTTCGCACTGCGATAACCAATAGCCATAATCTGGACGTGTCGGGAGCTAGCGAAAAAACATCGTATTCCTTTGGCGTGAATTACTATTTTCAGGAAGGGATTATGGATGCAAAAAACGATTACGAAAGAGTAAATCTCCGTGCCCGCATCGACCAGAAAATTAATGATAGAATAAAAGTAGGGTTCAATACTGTTTATTCCAATTACAACAAGCAAATTCCTAACGATGGCTCCGCTTTTTTTAGTGCTTATGTTAATCCACCTGTTTATTCGATATACGACGAAACAAATACCGAGGCTTATCCTATAAAATTTGGGGCACCTCAAACTTATGGATATGGAAATCAATATGGAAATCCGGTTGCAGCTGCGTATTACTACGATAATATTGAAAAAGGATATAAATTTCTTTTAAATGGGAGTATTGAGTTAAATTTGATTGAAGACAAACTATCATTTAAAACATCATACAATCAGGATTTAAACAACTGGGATAACCGCAATTATATGCCAGAATTCTATGTTGGGGGTTCACAAGGGGTGCGTAAATCGAGCCTTACAAAATCATTTGGTAACTCATCGAATACTATCTTCGATAATCTTTTAACATTTCATGATCAAAATGGATCACATAGTTATACATTTTTATTAGGACAATCGACCCGTGTGCAACGTTTATCGAAACTTTTCGGTTCAGCTATAGATGTTCCCGGGTTTGATGATGCCTCAAAATATTTAAGTACAGGATCGTATAAAGACCGCAATGCATGGGATGGCGGGGATGATTTCCCTTATTTGTACCATGGCCTATCCTATTTTGGTCGGGCTACCTACAACTATAGCGACAAATATTTGGCATCCTTTACTTTCAGAGCAGATGGCAGTTCAAAATATCAGGAAAAATGGGGTTATTTTCCTTCACTTGGTTTAGGTTGGGTTCTGACAAAAGAAGACTTTTTACAAAATGCTTCGATGCTGCAATTCTTGAAATTACGCGGTAGCTGGGGTTTGTTAGGTAACGATAATATACCATCTAACTCAGCAGTTACGTTAGGTACTTCAGGCGCTGAAAGTTCAGGTATTTTTGGTGACCAGCTTGTGGATGGTGTTGGAGCACAAACCGTAATTCAGAATTATTTACAATGGGAAGTGGTTGATGAATTTGACTTTGGGATTGATTTTGTTATGCTACACAACAAGCTTTCGGGTGGGCTTGATTATTACCGCCGGGTAACCCACAATGTAGTATTTAAGGCACCGATAGCCACTGGCGGAGGTGTTGCAGATTTACTTGCAAACAATGGCGATGTATTGAATACCGGTATCGAACTTAATTTAAACTGGAACGATAAAATTAACAATGATTGGAGCTATCACACCGGAATGAATTTAACTACCATTCATAATGAAGTCCTCGCACTCGAAGGTCGCGAATATATTCCATCAGGTTTTGTGCGGGGAAACTACACCAAACGTACGCAAGTTGGACAACCCATAGGCTCTTTTTATGGATATGAAATTGATGGGGTTTACGCAAGCGAAAGTGAGGCTCTACAGGATCCTGTTTCACAAACCATTAAAGACAAAGGATTCTTTAAATACAAAGACCAGAATGGAGATAATGTAATTGATGATAAAGACAAAGTATTTCTTGGAAGTTCAACTCCGTGGCTTATTGCAGGTATCGATTTTGGAATGGAATACAAGCAGTTCGACTTTAGTCTTTCGCTTCAAGGTCAATTAGGCAATAAAATACTAAATGCCAAACGGATGAACCGCGATATTTTTGTTGACGGCAACTACGATCAGGATTTTTACGATAACTACTGGACTAAAGATAATAAATCAGATACCTATCCATCTGCCGAGGCTTATAATTCTTCATTTACACAACAAGCAAACGATTTCTTTGTCGAAGACGGTTCGTATATCAGGATTCAGAATGTACAGATTGGGTATACCACAAAGAACATAAAATACATTCAAAGCCTGCGGCTTTATGCATCGGCACAAAGACCATTTACCTTGTTTTCATACAACGGGTTTACACCCGAAATAGGAGGTTCACCCATTGAAAGTGGCATCGATAACTCAGTTTATCCAATGCAAGCCATTTATACGATAGGAATGAAATTGACTTTTTGATAAAAAATTAGATACAAAGAGATGAGACATAATACACAAAACTTCAAAAAAGTACTAACTAATATAACTATGAAAGCATCAATCAAATATTTACCATTTTTGTTGACAGGATTATTATTAGTCGGTTGTGAAGACTTTTTAGATGTTCGTACCGAAGGGAGTCTTCCTACCACAGGTATCGACTATACCAAATCAGAAAATACTTTTAAACCGGTTAGTGCAGCCTATGCCAAATTGCGAAATTCTGGAGCTCATGTTTTTCCTTATATAGGTATGTTCGAAATTGCTGCCGATAATGCTGATAAAGGCAGTTCGCCCGACGATAATCCTACCATGGAGGAACTGGATAATTTAAGCTTTACATCCAGCAATGGCTTAATAAATGAATTATGGAGTGCTTATTTTGATATTGTGAGCGGCGCCAATTATGCCATCTACCAAATGCCTTTATATGAGGATGCCCAACTCAATAGCGCAGATAAATTGTATGCAAGGCAATGCCAAGGTGAAGCCAAAGTTATTCGGGCATATGCATATTTTAACTTAACCCGGGCTTTTGGAAACGTTCCAATAATTGACACTATTTTAAGCTCCGATCAACTGGCAAACGTTAAACAATCAAATACCGAACAACTATATGCATTTATAGAAAAAGACCTGCGTGAGGCTATTGAAGTTTTACCCAATAGTTACATAGCTGATTGGGACGGTCGCATTAACAAATACACGGCGATGGCGATAAAAGCTAAAGTCCATTTTTATACCAATGAATGGGATTCAGTTGCCTCTCTCACCGATCAAATCATTGCCTCTGGACAGTATGGATTATTGTCAACATTTCGAGATGTTTTTAGTGTGGATGGTGAAAACAGCAGAGAATCGCTATTTGAAATTCAAAGTTCTACTTTGGGAAAAACAACTGGCGATATGACCTATTTAGAATATGGCTTCGTTCAAGGACCAAGAGGAAATTCACCCAGCAATATGCAGGGTTGGGGATTTTGTACTCCAAGCCAAAGTCTGCTTGATTTCTTTACGCAACGCGGAGAAACCATCAGGTCGGCCACCACTTTACTTTACCGAGGAACCAAAACGCCCGAAGGTGACAGTATTAAAGTATCTTGTACTAATCCAGTATATAACGGAAAAGTCTACACACCCAGTGCATACAATAAATGGAATTACAATGGCTATGGTTTTGACCTTAATGTACACATAATTCGTTATTCCGATGTCCTGTTAATGTTTGCCGAAGCATTGGTTAATGGCGCTTCGGTGCATATTACTTCTGGACTGAATGCTTCCACAGCCATCAACCAAGTTAGGTCTAGAGTTGAATTGGACAATATTGGGAATCCTACCTTACAGGAAATATGGGACGAAAGACGGGCTGAACTTGCCATGGAAGAAGATCGGTATTTCGATTTGATACGAACTGGTCAGGCTGCCACAGTATTGCAAAGTAAAGGTTTTATAAGCGGTAAACACGAATTGTACCCCATTCCTTCGGCGCAAATGCAACTCAATACAAATCTTATTCAAAACAGTGGATACAATTAATAATTTATTACTCGAATCAACACTTAAATCTAAAATTATGAAAAAATCATTTAAAGTAATTAGTGCATTCTTATTTGGAGCAATGCTCGTAAGTAGCCTAATAATAACTTCATGTAAAGAAGATGAAACTTCTCCTGACCCTAATGCTGGAAAAACGGATCCGAGTACCATTGCTCCAACAAACCTAGTAGCCTATTTCCCATTCGAAGACAATGGAACTGATAAAATCAGTGCAATAACCCCCAGCAATACCGCCACCACAACAGGAACCTTTGCTACGGGACGACGCGGAAAAGCGTTTCAAGGGGCAACTGACAAGAATTCAGGCTTACTTTACACCTTGCCCACCGACAGCAAACTGAAAACACTCAAAGCATTCAGTTTTTCTGTATGGTTAAAGCAAATTCCCAATACATTGGAAACTACCGATGCCCCAGAACAAATGGTTTTTCATTTAGACGGGAAGGGTGACTGGATTTGGGGTAACCTCTTCTTATTACAGCATAGGAATTGGCCCGAAGGTGCGACAGAAAAAGAACAAAACTATGCTGAAATGGACTGCTACTTCTGGAAAGATGATGCCATCGCATGGAAGGGACAACGCGGTAGCGGCTGGTATGTGGATGTAACAGCTCCACAATGGCGTCTTATTACCTGTACATACGACAACGTAACTTCAACTTTCCATTCCTATGTGAATGGAGTGCACGTAACCGCTTTTGATGGCACTGAGTATATGGGCGTGAATCGTTGGCAAGCTGATGGAGAGACTACACCACTTGGCGATTTGAAGTTTAATAGTCCGGAGAAATTTGCTATTGGTGCATGGTGCGACCGTCTTGCAGGTACTGCTTTGGAGGCAGATGCTTGGGCGTCGCCTTTCAAAGGCTTAATCGACGAACTTCGCATTTACGATAGAGCTTTAACAGACACTGAAGTAAAAGCATTATACGATGCTGAAATAACTTGGGTAGAATAATTAATATGCTGGGAGGATGAATTCATAACATCCTCCTTTTCACTTTTCCTTTTTTTTAAACTCTAAATAATATGAAACTATTCCTGCCTTTTTTATTGATTACAAGCCTCTTTTTGTCTTGTTGCCAAGAGGACGATCCAATCAATCCCATACCGATAAATGCGTTTGTTGAATCAGTATACATAAACCAAAGGCTGGTGAACAACAATCAAAAAATATATAACATTCCTACCGATTCTGTTGTTATTCAAATTAACTTTTCAACGCTCATCGATGCAACGCAAAATAATCCTCAAAAATGCTTTATTAGCAACGGTGTTGGAACCGATTTTACCATTATTCCTACAACTGACAACAAGCAATTTATATTTAAAATCAATCCCAAGCTAAACTTTTTTTCGGATTACAAACTTTACATTCTTGATGGTGAGTATCTTGGAGTTAAATTAATTGATCCCCACAAGTATACCTTTACTACCCAATTAGATTCAACGCCTAAATTTCCCATCATTTCTGATGATAGCCTGCTTACTCTGATACAAAAACAAACCTTCAACTACTTTTGGGATTATGCTCATCCTGTTAGTGGACTTGCAAGGGAGCGATTAGGATCTGGCGATGTGATAACATCAGGGGGCAGTGGGTTTGGCCTAATGTCCATTTTAGTAGGCATGGAACGTGGCTTTATAACACATCAGGAAGGATATGAACGCCTCAATAAAATTGTCACCTTTTTAAATAACACTGATACTGAAAAATTTCATGGAGCTTTTCCCCATTGGTTAAATGGTTCTACAGGTAAGGTTATCCCATTTGGAACGAAAGATAATGGGGCTGATTTAGTAGAAACTTCCTATCTAATGCAAGGACTTTTGACAGTACGTGAATATTTTAAAAATGGTTCCGCCGAGGAACAGCAATTGTGTGAAACCATTACCCTCTTATGGGAAAATGTGGAATGGAGCTGGTTCCGCCGTGGAGATCAAAATGTATTGTATTGGCATTGGTCACCTAATTACGGTTGGGATATGAATATGCAAATACAAGGTTGGAGCGAATGCCTTATTACTTATGTATTGGCTGCCAGTTCACCAACATATAGTATTCCCAAAGTAGTTTATGATGAAGGATGGGCACGAAATGGCGCATTCCCCATGAAAAACGGGAAAACATTTTATGGCATTACCTTGCCGTTAAGTTGGGACTATGGCGGTCCGCTATTTTGGGCGCATTATTCTTTTTTAGGACTTGACCCGCAGAATCTTTCCGATCAATATGCCAATTACTGGGAGCAGAATGTAGCCCATAGTTCAATAAATTTTGAATACTGTAAAGATAATCCTAAAAATTATGTTGGTTACAGTGCCGATTGCTGGGGGTTAACCGCTTGCGATGTCCCGAACGGATACTCCGCCAACGAACCCAACAACGATAATGGCGTAATTGCGCCTACCGCTGCAATTTCGTCAATTGCATATACTCCCGATGAATCAATGGCTGCCATTCGATATTTCTACTATATTCTGGGCGATAAACTTTGGGGTGAATATGGGTTTTACGACGCATTCGATGCTACTGAAAACTGGTGGGCCAGTTCTTATTTAGCCATCGACCAAGGTCCTGAAATATGCATGATTGAGAATTACCGGACAGCTTTATTATGGAATTTATTTATGTCGGCTCCTGAAACTCAGGCAGGACTTGATAAATTAGGTTTTACTTATTAATTAGCTTTTAGAATGACCTCTTTTAATAAAAATGGAAATTAAAATGGATAATCCGTGTGGTTATCTTTTAGATGAATTAAGATATAAACAAGAAAATAATTCAAACATTAATATTTCTAATATTCATTAAAAATTTAAACGTTATGAAAAAACAACTACTTGCTTTTATTGCAATTTTTTCGATGGTTGGCTATTTGTCAGCACAAACCATTGTTGATTTTGAAGATGAAACTGCCGGTCCCTTAACTTTACATGTACAAGGTAGTGGCGATTGGGATAACGATGCAATTCACCCTGTAAACGAAACTTTTATGGTAGTTGACAACCCTGATGCAACAGGTATCAACACCAGTAGCAAAGTGATGAAATTTATCCGTAGGGGAACAAGCAATGGTGGTCAGCCTTGGGGTGGATTTTGGGCAAATATTGATCCAACCGTTGATGTTACAACCAATAAGTATGTTCACGTTAAAGTATTGAAAACACGTGTTAGCCCCTTAAAATTCAAATTAGAAGGAGCAGTAACACTTGAAACTGCTAGCATGAATACCCAAGCTGATGTGAATAAGTGGGTTGACATTGTATTTGATTTCAGCACATTAACAGGAGAATATGCTGTTTTATCTTTTATGCCCGATTTTGAAGATCCTTTGGTAATAACCGATGATATTGATATCTATTTTGATGATATTTATATTAGCAGTAATCCAAATCCTATAACAGAATCAATCGATTTCGAAAATGGAACTACAGGTCCTTTAACGTTACATGTACAAGGATGTGGCGATTGGGATAACGATGCAATTCACCCTTCCACTGAAACATTTATGGTAGTTGATAATCCCGATGCAACAGGTATCAACACCAGTAGCAAAGTGATGAAATTTATCCGTAGGGGAACAAGCAATGGTGGTCAGCCTTGGGGTGGATTTTGGGCAAATATTGATCCAACCGTTGATGTTACAACCAATAAGTATGTTCACGTTAAAGTATTGAAAACACGTGTTAGCCCCTTAAAATTCAAATTAGAAGGAGCAGTAACTCTTGAAACAGCAAGCATGAACACTCAAGCTGATGTGGATACGTGGGTTGACATTGTATTTGATTTCAGTACATTAACAGGTGAATATGCTGTTTTAAGTTTTATGCCCGATTTTGAAGATCCTTTGGTAATAACCGATGATATTGATATCTATTTTGATGATATTATTTTCAACAACGACCCAACACCAATCACAACCGATGTACTTGAGCCTAAACAAATGCTTCAATATAGCATCTATCCTAATCCAGCTTCAAGTGAAGTATTTGTAAGTGTTAATTCTGAAATTAATAGCATTTCAATTGTTAATTTAATTGGACAAGAAGTTAAGACTATGCAAAACATTAAAATGGGAATTAATAATCTCAATATTTCCAATTTAAATGAAGGTATTTATATTATCCGCATCAAAGACAAAAACAATAGAATAGAATCAAGTAAATTATACATTTACTAATTTAAAAACCCCTGTAAGTCTTAATTTGCAGGGGTTTTTATACTTAAAACATTATCAATTGCAATTTAGATTATCATCAAATTATGGGATAAATACGGGTTCTACTATTCCTTTAATATTAGCACTTATTAATGACTCGGATCACACCATGCTAGTGATAAGTCAAGCATTAAGTTTGGGGTGAGGATAGATAATTTCCCCTTTTCCGCTGGGGCGGATTCTCCTCTAGGGGAGAACGAACTCCGAATGAGAGGGCAAGTCTTCCCCTGGGGGAAGTGCCGACAGGCGAAGGGGGAATAATAAATACACATAATACACGTAATTATGCACTTAACTTGACACTATTGACCAAGATTCGGAAATATGCATGGTTTAAAATTACAACAGCGACTAATTTTGGAACATTTTTATGCAGAATCAAGAAGTACAATCAGGCTTGACAAAACCAAGCTTCACTTTCAAATAAAAGTTAAAATAAGTGGATGGAAATATCTTTTCATACAAAAATGCTACTAAAGCATCAAAATATGAACTAATTATTAAGCAACTCTGAATATGAAAAATATATTAAAAATTAACCTACTGTTCTTGCTAACCCTAATTATTAGCAATTCGAGTTGTACAAAACCTAAGGAAACGGTGTATGAATCATTCGGTAAAATCAATTATCCGGCTACATCCGACGAACTTGCGATGCTCGACTCCATTCAATACAAAACATTTCTTTATTTTTTAAATGAACACCATCCCGAAAAAGGTATTGTAAAAGACCGTGCTGCGGCCTGGGCTCCTGCCAGCATTGCAGCAACAGGTTTTGGAATTCCATCCTTCGCCATTGGCGTTGAACGGGAATGGATTACGCGTGAGAAGGCTGCAGATATAACACTAAAGATGCTAAGATTTTTCACCAACTCAGTTCAAAGCGCTGATACCAATGTTACTGGTTATAAAGGATTTTATTATCACTTTTTGCGCATGGATTCAGGTACCCGAGAATGGAAATGCGAACTTTCAACCATCGATACTGGCATTCTAATGATGGGCTTCCTCTTTGCCCGCAACTATTACAACCTTGATAATGAAACTGAAAAGGAGATTCGTTTATTGACCGATGCTATTCTAGGTAAAATGGAGTGGGATTTTTTCCAATTGCCTGAAACAGCAAAGCATCCAAATACCATCTCCATGGCCTGGTCGCCTGAAGAAGGATTGCTAGACTACGGTTGGAGCGGTTATAACGAAGGTCTGTTTCTTTATGTGCTGGCTGCTGGTACCGGAATGAACGATGTTAAAACAAGTTACGATTCATGGTTATCTACCTACAAATGGAACACACCTTACGAAGGCCTTTCGCACGTTGCTTTTCCTCCATTATTTGGACATCAGTTTTCGCAAGCCTTTATCGATTTTCGTGGATTGGGCGATAAATACATGATGAAAAAAGGAATTGACTACTTTGAAAACTCAAGGCGTGCTACCTATGTACAGCGCCAATATGCCATAGAAAACCCAAAAGGTTGGATTGGTTATGATTCGCTCTGCTGGGGAGTAACAGCCAGTGACGGATGTGGTGACACATACAATTTCGATGATAAGAAATTTGAGGGTTATGCCGGCAGAGGAACCAGTGGCCCGGATTATACCATCGCAGAGGACGGAACAATTGCCCCTTATGGTTCAATTTCATCGTTAGCCTTTGCTCCCGAAATAGTTTTTCCAACTATTAGGTCATTAAATGAAAAGTACGGCACAAAAATTTGGGGCAAATACGGTTATTATGATTCTTTTAATCTTACTGCTAAATGGGTAGATAATGATTTTATAGGTATTGACGAAGGCCCAATGTTAATAATGATTGAAAATTTCAGAACAGGACTGGTTTGGAATTACGTGATGAAAGATCCTATAATCCAGAAAGGCTTGAATACACTTGGCTTTGAATATTTAAAATAATAATTATTTATGAGAAACATTATCAAATCATCGATAGCAATTTTAATATTGGTTTTAGCTAGCCCTTTGGTTTATACTCAAACTAAAACGCTCGATGATTTCGAGAACAAAAACGGATGGTATTTCATCCAATCTGATGGGGTTAAACTGAACCTAAGCAACGAAAAAGGCTTAACCGGTAATGCAATACGTTTCGATTATGATTTCACCAAAGGAACCGGTTACGGAGGAATTCAGAAACTTTTCCCCATTGACCTACCCGATAATTACGAATTCACTTTTTATGTTAAGGCCGAATCTCCTTCAAATAACTTCGAAATAAAATTTATTGACAGCAGTGGTGACAATGTTTGGTGGGTAAGCAATCGAAACTATGACTTTCCTGCGGAATGGAAAAAAATCAGCATAAAAAAAAGACATATCCAATTTGCTTGGGGACCCACAAGCGATCAAAATTTAAAACGAATCGACCGGATTGAATTTACCATTGCCTCGTTTGTAGGTGGTAAAGGAACTATTTGGCTTGATAATTTCAAGTTTGAACCTCTGCCACCTGAAAGCCAAACACACCAACCGCCTTCAATAACGGCTTCGTCATCTTTAAAAAAACATTTGCCTAATTTTATTGCCGATACCCTAAATGAAACTTATTGGCAAAGTGGTAAAAGCAAGGATCAATATCTTATTATTGACTTTAAAAACCGTAGAGAATTTGGAGGATTGCAGATTAATTGGCTGGAAAATAATTGTGCCCAGAGTTATGATATCCTTCTTTCGGGCGATGCTAAAAATTGGGAGAATGTCTATTCCATTCAATCCAATCAAAGTGATTTCAGTTTTATAAGGTTGCCCGAAGCCGAAACTAGGTATCTTAAGTTAAAGTTTAAAGAAAACAATAATACCAGTGGAATTGGCATAAGGGAGATAAGGTTTCTGAATATAAAAGAATCGTTAACAAAAAATGATTTTCTGATTTATAAAGCAAAGAATTCCCGCCAGGGAAATTATCCCAGATACTTTTCAGAACAAGCTTCGTATTGGACCATTTCCGGTGTAAACAACGATGCTAAGGAAGCCATGATAAACGAAGATGGAATGGTAGAAGTGGATAAAGGTCTTTTCTCCATCGAACCCATGATAAAAATGGGCGATTCACTTTTTAACTGGCACAATGTTCAATCCGTTCAATCGCTTGGTGAACCAGGTCAAAACAAAACTTTTGATTTTACACCAACGCTTACTTGGAATTGCAACAATCTTAAATTCGAAACCTCAGTTACCGCAAGTGGCGAAGCCAATAAAAATTCACAGCTTAATGTCCGCTATTCATTCACAAACAACTCGGATCACCCAAAAGATTTTGAATTTTACCTACTAATTCGACCTTACCAAGTTAATCCATACTACCAGTTTCTGAATTTTACCGGTGGTGCAGGAAAAATAAAATCCATAAAAGAAGAAGATGGCAATTATTTGTCAGTCGATGATAAAGTGGTGCTGTTTGAAAAAAAATACGATGCCTTTGGCGCAAGTAATTCCAATGAAGGGAATATGGTTGAATTTATCCGTGAAGGTAAGATCCCTGAAAATAAATCAGCCACTGATAAAAACGGTATGGCTAATGGTGTTATAAAATACTCATTGCACCTGAATGCCCATGAGAACCTTAAATTATATGTTGCCGTTCCTTTTTATGAAAAAAATTCAGGGAACACCGCCAGTGCAAATTCTGATATTTCAAAGGAATTTGCTAAATCATCAGAATTCTGGAGCTCAAAAACAGGACACATCAATTTTAATTTGCCATCATCGGCTCACCGAATTGTAAATACCTATAAGTCAAATCTGGCCTACATACTTATTAACAGAGACAAAGCAGGCATTCAGCCCGGTTCCCGTTCGTACGAACGCAGCTGGATACGCGATGGAGCCTTAACTTCGTCTGCCCTTTTGAAATCGGGTATTGTTCCTGAAGTAAAAGAATTTATTAATTGGTACACAGGCTTCCAGTACGAAAATGGCAAAGTTCCCTGTGTTGTAGACCTGAGAGGTCCCGATCCGGTTCCTGAAAACGACAGTCATGGAGAATTGATTTACCTGATTCGTGAATATTTTAACTTCACGCATGATACTGTATTTCTACAAGCAAAAAATGCCTATGTATTAAAATCGGTAGCTTACATTGAATCACTGATTGCCGAGCGATCAACTGATTATTACAAAAATGGAAACGACAGCGTTCGTGCCTTTTATGGGTTGGTTCCGGAATCAATCAGCCACGAAGGATATTCTGCCAAACCCATGCACTCCTATTGGGATAATTTCTTTACCATGAAAGGCTTGAAAGATGCCGCAGAAATTCAAAAAATTCTGGGTGAAAATGAATCCTATGAAAGAATTCAAAAAGTTAGCGATACGTTTAAAGACAACCTTTACAATTCGCTTGAACTTGCCATGAAAAATAAAAATATTTCTTACTTGCCCGGGTGTGCTGAGTTAGGTGATTTTGATGCCACATCAACCACTATAGCATTAAGCCCTTGTAACGAACTAAATAACCTACCCAAACCTCAGGTTTACAACACGTTTGATAAGTATTATGAATTCTTTAAAAACCGGCGAGATGATAAAATTGACTGGATTAATTATACGCCTTACGAAAATCGCCTGATTGGTTCATTTATTATTTTAGATCAACCCGAAAGAGCTCATGAACTGATTGAATTCTTCTTAAACGATCAACGCCCCCAGGGATGGAACCATTGGGCAGAAGTGGTATGGAAAGATTACAGAACTCCCAAATATATTGGTGATATGCCTCACACCTGGGTTGGCAGTGATTTTATTAATGCCATCCGCTCCATGTTTGTTTACGAAAATGAGTATGATCAATCGCTTGTTTTGGCATCGGCATTATACCAGGATTGGATTGATGCGCCTCAGGGAATGTCAGTTGAAAATTTGCCTACCTATTATGGTGAAATCTCCTATTCCATAAAGAAAGAAGATAGCCATTATCGTTTTTTAATATACGGAGATGTGAAAATTCCGTCGAACGGCATAAAAATAAAAAATTTCAACAGTTCAAGAGTTCCTAAAAAAGTAACTATAAACTCAAAAGAAATAAAAGACTTTAATGAAAAGGAAATTAGCATTAAGGAGTTTCCGGCAGAAGTAATCATTTACTACTAAAATTTTAATACTAAAAATTCCAGATGAAAGAAATAGTTACTGGTGGCAAGAATATAACTACCGATGATAAAATACCTTTTTCGCAATTAGCAGCTTACGGTGCCGGAGGCATTATTCCTATTGCCTTGTTCAATGTAGCCGGAATCCTTGTGGGATTGATGGGTAATATAAGCCTTGGATTAAGCGCCTTCTGGCTTGGTGCTATTTTGATTGTTCCCCGTTTGTGGGATGCCATTTCAGATCCTATCATCGGTCATCTTTCGGATAATACCCGTACCCGCTGGGGACGTCGTCGTCCATACTTACTGCTTGGTGGAATAGCCGTTGCTCTTTCGTTCGTTGTTATCTGGTGGATACCAAAGGGAGCGCTGGTGCATAGTTGGTTTCCCACCGATTCGGGCTTCCATGTGTTTCAGCTTGTGTATATCCTTATTTCCCTGCTTATATTTTTTACCGCTGTAACTGTATTCGAAATTCCTCATGGGGCTTTGGGAATGGAGATGACAACCGACTATCACGAGCGAACCCGTCTGTTCAGTGCCAAGAGTTTTGTTGGAAACCTTTTTGCCATGAGCACCCCCTGGCTTTTTGCCCTTGCCAGCATGGAAATCTTTAAAGGCCCAGGAGGCAATGAAGTGGATGGTATGCGCTATGTATCCATTCTTATTGCTGCTGTTCTTATTCCGCTATCGTTCTGGTGGTTTTTTAAATTACGTGAACCCGGATTCAAAAAAGTGGCCACTCAGAAAAAAACGCCATTTTGGGAAGACATGAAACACACGGCCAGCAACCGAAATTTTATCATGCTTACCCTGACCATATTCACACTAGCGATGGGATTTAATTTTGTGAGTTTGATCGGATCATATATTCCTATATTCTTTATTTATGGAGGTGATAAAGTTGCAGGAGCCACACTATTGGGTATCAATGGTACCATTTGGGCCATCACTGGTGTGCTGGCCGTTTTTCCGCTCAACTGGATAAGTCCAAGGTTGGGTAAACGAAAAACTCTTACTATCGCTATCTTACTTATGGTTCTGGCACAGGTATCAAAGATTGTATGCTACAATCCAGCCCATCCTTATCTGGTTCTTTTACCCACAATTCTGCTTTCAACTGGTATGTTATTTTTCTTTACGCTGGGTTCTTCCATGGTTGGTGATATTTGTGATGAAGATGAATTGAAGACGGGTCATCGCTCAGAAGGCAGCTTCTATTCCGTCTTTTGGTGGTTTATAAAACTGGGAACCGCACTCGCTAGCCTGGTTGCCGGTGCATTAATCGTATATACTCTGTTCGACGAAACACAGGTCACCAAAGTTGACAGTCTGCAAGGCAATATCGGTAAACTTAGGAGTAAGATCGAATACTGGCAAGGCGATGAGGGCCTCAAAGGAACAAGCACAACCTTGCTCGAAAATACAAAAGAAACAACTAATGAAGCAATCGATGAATCGAAACTATATTTAGTCGTCCTAGAAAAGGAAATTGTTAAAAAACAGAACGAAACCTATCAAAACATTACCAAATACAAAACCCAGAGGAATGAAAAGCTTTCAGAGGCTATTTCAGTAACAAAATCCATCATAGCCGATTTGGAAAAATTTAATCTTCAATTAGTCAACACAAATGCATCCACAGAAGATTCTTTAACTAAAAGAATTAGAACCGCTGCTATTCCCCTGTTCCTTAAACAAGACCTTGTAAAAGCAAGGCTGAATTCGTTTGAACTCTTGTCGCACCTTGAAGGACAATCTCTTAAAACAAAGAAAAGCAAGGAACACTATATAAAAATTCTTGAAAACAGTGGAGGTGTTGATATTAGGCTTGCAAACATAAACACATATATGCCTTTAGAATTTCTTGATAATGAATTAAATACCATTGAAACTGAAATTGTGCAGCTCACCCAGCAATCGCCTTATACGCTATTAATGATGCGAGTGGTTGAGATTGGACTGCCTTTGTTTTTAAGTATTTTTTCAATATTCTTTATCATGAGGTACAAACTCACAGAGAAGCGATCGCACGAAATCAAGAAGCTTCTTGAGCAAAAAAATCTCTAACTATCAAATGATTATACAGATATATCCATCAATGTTACAACTATAAAAAACTACAAAAATGACATTTAGCATCAAAGAAAATAATTTTTACCTTAACAATAAAAAGGTATTTCTTAATTCAGGGGAAATCCACTATTTCAGAATCAAGCGTGAACTTTGGGATAAGCACCTTGAAGCAGCAAAGGAAGCCGGACTTACGACCATAAGCACCTATGTTCCATGGGCATTTCACGAATCGGTGGAGGGTGTTTTCGATTTTGATGGTACGTCGTGTCCTGAACGGGATCTGAAAGGATGGCTTAGTCGTTGTCAAGCCCACGGATTGCATTGCATTGTAAAACCGGGACCTTTTATCCTTGCTGAATATCGGGGAGCAGGATTGCCCGATTGGTTCATGGAACAATATGGCAGCGAAGTTAAGATGCGCAATAGCAAAGGTGAAATTGTCCCAAGTGAGGGGGTCAGCCTGTTTAATCAAAAATATCTGGAGAAAGTAACACTTTGGTACGATAACATCATGCCATTTATAAGCCAACGCCAACTATCAAACGATGGACCAATTATCATGATGCAGATATGTAATGAGATAGGTGTATTCCCATGGTTGGCGCATCAGGGAGATTACAACAATAATGTTAAGGATCGGTTCATTGTCTATTTATCGAAAAAATTTTCCGACCTTAAAGAACTGAACAGCCTTTGGGGAACCAATTATTCTGATTTTTCTCATGTTGAACTTCCTCCCGATGGAAAGCTTCCTTATGCATCAAAACAAGATCGTGGTCGCGATTATGAATGGCACATGTTCTGGAGAACTTACTACGGTGATTACTTAAAGATGCTTACTGCTATGGCTCGGGAACGCGGAGTTAGCGTGCCATTATATCATAACCTTCCGGGCTGGATTTATGGTAGTGGTTATGAGTTTCCAGTGAATATCACCATGTATGAAGATTTGTTCGAAGATAAGAGTGATATTATTTTTGGAGTCGATCATATTCCTGAATTTATGTCGTATCGTAACATGCACGACGATAGGATTATAAACGATATTACTTATGCCATGCAGGGCAATAAACCGCTGTTTGCCGCTGAATTCCAGAGTGGCTCACGCGAGTATCATGTGGTAACCAATCCGCGCGAAATGGAACTCTTTTACAAAGCGAGTGTTGCCAATGGACTTACCGGCTGGAATTATTATATGTTTTCGCAGGGACGCAATACAAGACACACCGGATATTCCGGCTCAACATTTTACTGGTTTAACCCGCTTACGCCCGAAGGCGAGCGCACCAGTGCTTACCCGCTGGTGAAACGGATGAATAAAATCATTAAAACCTCCGAAAGCCTTATTGTTGATGCAAAACGTAAAGCAGAGGTATGTGTTCTTTTCTATCCTCCGTATTATGCCACAGAACTGGAACGTCCTGTTTCAGGAGCATGTGAACTTCAGTTCTCGGCTTCTGCCATTCGGAGACCTGCCTATTTCGACGGCTTATTAAAGGTTTTACAAATCCTTAATATCGACTACAATATGATGGACTTAAGCAAGACTACGGCAGATAAATTGCAACACTACAAACAGGTCTGGGCCTTTAGTACCGATGAAATGAATGCTGCCGACCAACAAACCATTGTTAATTATACAAACGCAGGAGGTAGTATGGTAATTTTTCCATATCTCCCCGATCGCGAAATGTCGCAAAAACCCTGCACAATCATTCGCGATGCCCTTTCAATACATCCATCGGGGAGTGAAATCATCGATTCTCCACTAATAGATGTTTATGACCTTAAGGATATCAAATGTGCCAATCCGCAAAGTATTTTTTCAGAAGAATCATTAGTTGATGCCGAAATAATTGCACGCAACATAAATGGTTCTGCTTGTGGGTTCACAAAAAAACTTGGAAATGGGTCGCTAACACATCTTGGAACCTGGATTGGATTCGACACCGAAGGACAAAAACCGGTTTATGAAGCACTGCTAAACCAATCATCTGCAAAACTTCGACAGGCATCAACCAACAACGAAAATATTGCTGTACGCGAACGCTTCACAAGTGAGCAGGCTGCTGTGCTTTTTGTTGCCAATTACTACAACGAAGAACAAACATGCAACGCTAGTTATACACATCCTGAAACAGAAGAAACAATCAGCATACCCTATTCACAAGATGTGATGCTCATGCCGGCTTTATACGCCATTTTAACTCCGGTGTGTATGAAAGTTGCCCCCGGATTAAAAATTTTACACAGCACTTCTGACCTTCTAAATATTGAAGAAAAAAATGGACAACTTATCATTACTCTTTATGGAGATCGCGATCTCCCTGGAGAAATAGTTTTTGAAGGTACTGAAGTACAAAAAATTAGTACTGCAATAATGGATGGAGAAAACCTGAAAATTCAACACATCAAAAAAAATGTGGTTGTTGCATATACCCACAAACATAAAGTTGAAATGACTCTAAATGTATCTATTGGCTAAGCAACAGAAATTAAATAATACAAAGTTCACATGAAAATCAAAAATAAATCAGGCCTTTGCTTCACATTTCTTGAGAATGGTTCCATCGAACATATCGAGGTTGAACCCATAAAGATAAGCCTTAAATCAACTACCTCATTTTCAAAACCTGGCACCAATCTTTTTCTAAGAAAAAGAACAAACCCCATTGAATTCAAAGCCCTTTTGGGACCTGAAAGCAACAGTGTTTTCCAGATAAAGGACAATGTATTTATTGCTCAGGGCAGTTGGGATGGTCTTGAATATACCTGCGTTTTACAACTTTCACCTAAAAGTAAAACTTGGCAATGGCGTGTTGATATCACCAATAATTCTGATAAAAAAGTTGAACTCGATTTAATTTATCTGCAGGATATCGGCTTAAAGCAAATAAACAATGGTTTGGTGAATGAATATTATGTAAGCCAGTATTTAGAAAGGCTAATTTTTGAAGACCAAAAACTCGGCTCTGTTATTTGTTGCAGGCAAAATATGAAAGAATCGGTGGGAAATCCATGGTTGATGATCGCATGTAAGAACAGTGCCGTAGCCGGAAGTACCGATGGTATGCAATTTTATGGTAATACCTGCCGTGAAACCGGGATTCCCGAAGGATTGCTTACTGAAACATTAGGAGGAAATTATGCCGGTGAATCATCGGTTCTCGCTTTACAGGAAAAACCTTTTCAACTTGAATCCGGTGCAAGACATACCAGTGTTTTTGTTGCGACCTACTTGCCCAATCATCCCGAAGCCTCATCAACGGAAGATTTGCATCAGCTAACTGACCTTTTTTATGAATTTGATGATGGGATTAAATTATCGTTTAAAGAGAAAATGACTTCTCCTGTTAAAAACAGTTTCAACACGGCTACCTTTCTGCCTATCGATGATCTCACCAATGAGGAACTTAAGGGGTTTTTTGGAGAAATAAGACGTCATATTGAAGAGGAAAACGGCCATCTGCTTTCATTTTTCTGCAATGAGAATAACCATGTAGTGTTGCATGCAAAAGAAACAAAGGTTGACCGTCCACATGGTCATATTATGCAAGCCAAAGTAGGGTTTACCCCCGACGAAAACGTTGTCTCCACAACCTCATTTGCTTCTGGTGTTTTTAACTCGCATCTTACTCAGGGCAACACCAATTTTAATACCTTGCTTTCCGTTTGCACCAGCCAGTTCAACCTTTCTGCGCAATCCGGTCAACGAATCTTTGTTGAAATAGAGGGTCGGCAATATCTGCTTGGAGTTCCTTCTGCCTATGAAATTGGATTAAACCACTGCCGGTGGATATATAAACACGGTAATCATTGTTTCCAAATCCGTACATGGACATCACATTCAACACCGCAAATCCATATGGATTTTAAGGTTATCAGTGGCAACAATGTTAACCTGTTAATTACCCACGATTTTGATGAACTCAATGGCTGGAAAATTAACCCTGGCAGCACTGCAGATGAATATGTAGCTATACCTAAAGAGAATAGCATGATTAAGGAAAAATTTACTGAGCCACAATTCAGGATCCGGGTCAACAGCCTTGATGCCAATTATAAAGATTGTGGGGATGAAGTGCTCTATTCTAACAATATTTTTGAGAAAGAGGGCTCTTTATTTGTCCTTGCTGTAAAGGAAACATCCAATTTCTTCATGAGTTTTATTGGTGAAGTATGTTCCACCTGGGAGATATCAACACCTAAAAATGCCGATGAACAATGGCTTGCCGATTTTCAGCATGCACAAACCTATTGGCATGACATGAGTTTAAACCTTTCGTTGCAAAGCGATCAGAAGGACTTGGCAGCCATAAAGGAAATACTTCCCTGGTATGCCATGAATGCTATTACCCACTTTTTAACGCCCTACGGTTTAGAACAATTTAGTGGAGCTGCCTGGGGTACGCGCGATGTATCGCAAGGCCCCATTGATTTACTGCTGACCATGGAAAAATATGAGGAAGCAAAGCACCTTTTGTGCATCTTATTTTCAAATCAGAATCATGATGGCGGTTGGCCACAGTGGTGGATGTTCGACAGTTATTCAAAAATCCGTGCAGGCGATTCCCATGGTGATGTTTTTTATTGGGTTTTGATAGCACTAAGTGATTACATTAAAGTTACCGGCGATCTCAACATATTGGATGAGTTGCTTCCCTTTTATAATGAAAGCAATAATACGGCTAATGAAGTCAAATCCATCAGCGAACATGTGGACAGGCTCATCCAGATGATTGTGGATTCTTTTTTATCTGGCACCGCCTTAGTTCCATTCGGTGGCGGCGATTGGAATGACTCTCTGCAACCGGTAAGTAAACAATTGGCCGAACGCATGATTTCGAGCTGGACCGTTGAAATGAATTTTCAAGCCTTCAATCAGTATCATTTGGTTTATGAATTAATTGGTGATGTTGTAAAAGCAAATGAATTAAAGGAAATATGTGCAAGAATCAGAAGCGATTTTAACAAACATCTTGTAAAAGATGGCGTTGTTGCAGGCTATGGTTTGGTTAACGATGATAAAACCATCAGTGTACTGCTTCACCCGAGTGATACCAAAACCGGCATTCATTATAGTATTCTGCCAATGAATCGTGGAATAATAAGCGAAATATTTACAAAAGAACAGGCTCAACATCACCAGAATATTATCGAACAACACCTAAAAGGCCCTGATGGTGCCCGCTTAATGGATCGTCCTCTAAAATATACTGGAGGCATTCAAAGCATTTTTCAACGTGCCGAAAGCAGTACATTCTTTGGGCGCGAAATCGGTTTAATGTACGTTCATGAGCACATTCGTTACGCTGAATCACAAGCTCGCATTGGCCATGCCGACGCATTCATTAAGGCGCTTCGACAGGCAATTCCGGTGGCTTACAAAGAAATTGTACCGTCCGGTGATATCCGCCAGGCAAATTGCTATTACAGCAGCTCCGATGTTATTTTCGAAAGCCGATATGAAGCCGACGAACACTACGATAAAATTAAAACAGGCACCATTGCGTTAAAAGGTGGATGGCGGGTTTATAGCAGTGGACCTGGTATTTATGTGAGCATGATTGTAACACGTCTGCTTGGTTTGCGCATTGAATTCGATAATGTAATCATCGATCCCGTTATTCCTCTTGCGATGGATGGTTTTTCTGCATCACTAAAATTCATGGGTCGTAATGTAAGGTTCAATTATCATATAAAAGAAAGTTGTTTCAGTCCAAAAGCGGTTACTGTAAATGGAAGTGCTTTAAAATTCCTTCATCAGGAAAACAAATATCGCCAAGGTGGAGCGCTTATAAAAGCGGACTCTTTTTTAAGTCTTTTAAACCAAAAGGAAAATGCGATTGACATAAGCATGTAATAAAGCATGTTTATCACTATACTTTAAGAATTTGAAATTAAATATTTAAGACTTTAACTATGAAAATCCAAAGTCATCTCTATATTTTCATTATCTTTTTTTCTATTCTTTTCTCAGGTTGTCACTCGGAACAAAAACAGAAAATTGGAAAGAGTGAATACCAACAAAAGATAGATTCACTGATAAAAATTATGACCCTTGACGAAAAAATTGGTCAACTCAACCTTTTATCCAGCGGTTGGGACATTACCGGACCAACTATGGATCCGAATTTTAAGCAGTTCATAAAACAAGGAAAAGTTGGAGCCATTTTTAACGCTTTAACGGTTGAATTTGTTACTGAATTACAAAGGTTGGCCGTTGAAGAAACGAGATTAGGTATTCCATTACTTTTTGGATATGATGTAGTGCATGGGTATCGTACAATTTTTCCTATTCCCCTTGCTCAATCTTGTAGTTGGGATTTGTCAATGATTGAACAATCCGAAAGGATTGCTGCTACTGAAGCCTCCGCCGAAGGAATCAACTGGACATTTGCTCCCATGGTAGACATTTCACGTGATCCACGTTGGGGCAGAGTTTCAGAAGGCGCTGGTGAAGATACTTGGTTGGGAAGCCAAATGGGAGCAGCTCGCGTAAAAGGATTTCAGGGTAAGGATATGTCGGATGCTAATACAATATTGGCTTGTGTAAAACATTTTGCAGCCTACGGTGCACCTGAAGCTGGCCGCGATTACAATACCGTTGATATGTCGGAACGAACTCTTTTTGAATACTACCTGCCTCCTTATAAAGCGTGTATTGATGCCGGAGCCGGCAGCATAATGACCTCTTTTAATGAAATTTCCGGAGTTCCGTCCTCATCAAATCGGTGGTTATTTACCGAATTATTACGAAACAAATGGGGATTTATAGGCTTTGTGGTTACCGATTACGCCTCCATTTTTGAGCTGATACCCCATGGTGTGGCCTCCGATTCAGCTATGGCAGGTGAATTGGCGTTGCATGCGGGAATTGAAATGGATATGCAAAGTACCGTATTTATTAACCATCTGAAAAAGTCGCTTGAAAACGAGAAAATTACCCTAAAAGAGATTGATGATGCCGTTAAGAATATTCTAATGGCAAAATACAATTTAGGACTTTTCGACGATCCGTATCGCTATTGTAATGCTCAAAGAGAAAAAGAGGAGCTGTTAACGCCCGTCTCACAGCAATTTGCCCGCGACTTTGTGACCAAAAGTTGTGTGTTGCTAAAAAACGAAAACCAAACCTTACCCATTCCAGCTAATATAAAAAAAATAGCCCTTATTGGTCCACTTGCCAATTCAAAAGAGGATATGTTGGGAAGTTGGTCTGCATCAGGTAAAGCAGTTCATTGCATAACACTTCTTGAAGCATTGGAAGAAAAAGCGACAAAATATAATTTCAAAATAGAGTATGCCGAAGGTTGCCAAATTCAAGACCCATCGGTTAAAGGATTTGCCCGGGCAATGCATGCAGCAAAATCGGCCGATTTTGTTATTCTGGCCTTGGGTGAACACCGCAATATGTCCGGTGAGGCGGCAAGTCGTACAAATATTAACCTACCTGAGGTGCAACAGGAATTGGCAAATAAACTAATAGCGCTGGATAAACCTCTGGCTGTTGTTTTGTTCAATGGACGTCCTTTGACTATTACAGAGCTAAACAAAACAGCCCCGGCCATCCTGGAAACCTGGTTTGGCGGTACTCAAGCCGGAAACGGCATTGCCGATGTGCTTTTTGGAGAGGTTATTCCATCAGGAAAATTAACCATGACATTTCCACGTGAAGTGGGACAAATCCCCATACATTACAATGTTAAAAACACGGGGAGGCCTATTGATCCTAAAAACCCGGAATACAAATACCGGTCAAAATATATCGACTGCCCTAACGAACCCCTCTATCCCTTCGGTTATGGATTAAGTTATACCCAATTTGAATATTCGAATCTCACCATTGACAAGCCAGAACTAAGCAAATCGGATACACTGCATATATCCATCGAGGTTTCTAATACAGGCAATTACGATGGATTTGAAATTGTACAACTTTATACGCGCGATTTAGTAGGCAGTGTAACCCGCCCCATTAAGGAACTGAAAGGATTTAAGAAGGTATTTATACCTAAAGGGCAAAAGGATACCGTTACATTTAAATTAACGCCCAGAGATTTAAAATTCTACAATCTGAAGATGAAGTATGTCTGGGAGCCTGGAGAATTTTTACTATTTGTAGGACCCAATTCCATTTCAGGACTATCTGCGGAGTTTAGAATTTTATAAACTGAGAGGTGAAAAATATCACTTTTTGGAGATTCGGATATTTCCTTAATTTTACTTAAATTCATCATGTTGTCAATTTTAGCAGAATCGATGAAAACAAATTGGGAATTCTGCTGGAATTATTGTGTTATAGGATCATTTTAAATGAGTTAATTAATCAACGAGCAAAAGTATGCCTTCTACTTTTTTTAAATTATTTATTGCTTTTATATCATCACTAATTGTTTTTAATGGATTCGGCAAGGTTACATCACGCGAAAACATTATCAATTACCTGCAAAACACCTACAAAATAAAAAACCAGATTTGGGGTATTGAAAACGATCCCACCAATGGGATGGTATATTTTGCTACACATACCGGACTGCTTGAATTCGACGGACTCACATTTCATCAATGGGAAACTCCCGAACAAAAATTCATTCGATCAATAAAAATCGATTCCACCGGCATCATCTTTACCGGAGGATTTGAATCATTTGGCTATTGGGAACCCGACCCTTTATGTGCGCTGCGCTTCCACACGCTGTCCGACTCGATGGTTATGAATAGAAACGATGAAATATGGAAAATATACTTGGACACTAATGCAGTTTTATTTCAATCGTTTACCACCATTTACAAATACAATTACAAGACCATTGAGAAATTTCCAGCTCCGGGCTTTATGCTTTTTATGTTCAAAGTAAACAACCGTTTTATCGTTCAGATTCTGGATAAAGGACTCTATTATTTTAATAACAATGAGTATACCTTTATTGAGGGGAGTGAACAATTTCAAAATATAAAAATTCATTCCATAATCTCTTTCGATGAACAGAACCTTTTAATCTGTACCGAAAAAAAAGGGGTGTTCAAATACGATTTTAAAACTTTTTCGTATTGGGATACACCTATATCTGACTACCTGAAAATTCAGACCTGCAATGCTGCCTCTCAATTAAGCGATACCACCTTTGTTTTTGGGACCATTTTTGATGGAATTGTAATTGCCAACAAAAGCGGAAATATTGAAGACCACTATAATTTTGGAAATGGACTCAGCAATAATACAGTGCTCTCTTTCTGTGCATCAAAAGACCGTGGATTATGGGTGGGGCTCGATGAAGGCGTAAATTATATAAATCAAACTTCAAGTGTTTCCTATTATAGCACGGCCAATGGTAGTCTGGGTACTATTTATTCTTTATTGAAAGATGGAAACACCCTCTATCTGGGATCAAATCATGGTCTCTTCAGGTCTGAAATTATTCAAAAAGGAAGTTCGCCAAGTTTCTCAAAACTTTCGTTTGTGCCAAACAGCCAGGGACAAGTATGGACCCTTTCCAAAATAGACGGAGAGATTCTTTGTGGACATAATGAAGGAACCTATAAGGTTACTCCAACCAAATTCAAAAATATATCCACCATAACCGGAGGTTGGGTGCTTAAACCCTATGACGATCTATTACTTGAAGGTACTTATACCGGATTAATCACCTTCAGTAAAAGCCCGAAGGGAGAATGGACCTATAGAAATAAGCTTAAGGGTTTTTCTGAACCCACAAGACATTTAGAAATTGACTATCTTGGTTACATTTGGGTTTCACATCCACAAAAGGGCATTTATCGTTTAAAAGTTAACGATGCTAAAGATTCCATTGTCTCTATATCTGAATTTACCCATTTAAAAAAAACCATGGGGTTAACCGATGTTTACAAACTCAACAACAGGGTGGTTTTTTTAGCGGAAAAGGAGTTTTACACCTTCGACTATGTAAATGACAGCATGGTACCCTTTGATGCTCTTAATAACGCTCTGGGTGAATATAAGCAATCCTCCCAAATCATTCCTTTTGAAAAAAACATATACTGGTTTGTTTATAAAAACAAGCTGGCGCTCTTTCGCATTTCTATAGAATTTACACCCGTTAAACTTAGTGAATATCTCATTTCAGATGCCTGCATGCCCGGACAGGATCTTGCCATTATGCCACTTAATTATGATGATTTTTTAATGTCGAATCGAAATGGCCTGGCGATTTTAAAAAAAATAAACAAAATTACTCCCTCGCAGGAACCTGACATGTTCTTAAAGAATATATTTTTTCACGGACGAAAAAAATCAAAAACCATCTGTACTTGCGAAAAAGATATAATGGTTCCCTTTTACCTGAATAACGTCACTTTTAGGTTTGCCGATCCTTCAACCATTGATCTTACCTCTACAAAATACAAATACAGGATTAAGGAGATTGATGATCAATGGATTTATACGGAAAGTCCAGAAATTCGATACTATCATTTAAAGCCGGATACCTATCACCTGCAAATTGCTAACGATTCAAACCTAAAGATTCTTACTCAGGTTTTTACAATTAAACCCCCTTTTTACTTCACCTACTGGGCTTTTATGCTTTATCTTGTTTTAGTTCTTGGCGCAGGATGGCTCTTCTATCGCATCGTTAAAATAAAACTGGCGAAACAACGAAAATTACTTGAATTTGAAGTGAAACAAACGACCTTGGAAAATCGACTTCAGAATACCAACGTGGAACTCATGTTAACTCTGCGGTATTTAATTCAAAAAAATGAATCGCTGCAAAAATTACAGGATGAAATTAACCGGGTTAAAGAAACTCCGGGCAATATTCCCGTAAAATTTATTAAGCGATTAGATACCTATATTTCGCAAGGATTGGAATTGCAAACCAAAGAATGGAAAATGGCTCTGCACAATTTAAAACTTTCACAGGAAGGATATTTTAAGCGGCTAAAAGAAAACTACCCGCTTCTCACCAATAATGATATTCGGCTCTGCTCATACCTGCGCATGAATTTTAGCTCAAAAGAGATTGCCCACTTGCT
This sequence comes from Salinivirgaceae bacterium, assembly GCA_016342715.1. Classification (GTDB taxonomy): domain Bacteria; phylum Bacteroidota; class Bacteroidia; order Bacteroidales; family SZUA-534; genus JAEINW01. The sequence continues at coordinate 27,388 of JAEINW010000027.1, forward strand.
AAATATTTCGACCCGGGCGGTTGAAATAAGCCGCTACCGTCTGCGAAAAAAACTAAATATGGAACACGATAAAAATCTTTCAGACTTTCTGATGCAGGATGAAGTATAATAATTTATCAATTCTGTGCAAAACCTTAAAGAATTAGGCAATATCTCTTGGGTTAAATGAGTCCAGTATAAAAAGCATTCGAATTAATATTTTCGACCAACTTCTTAAAATACTTCTATTTGCAACTTTGTAAATTAATTCTTGGCAAAGAAATAAAATTGCTAAATAAACGATTCAAATAAAATTAAAAAAATGCAGGTTGGAAAGGAAAAAGTATCTAATTTGGCAATAATCATAGTTAAGGGTTACTATTTGGAGATGAAATTATTAAAAAACCTTAATGAATGAAAAGTTGTTATCCTCCTACCAATCGACACTTAGGTTTTTTTTTGTAAATAATCTTTAAATTATGCCATTTGATTCAAAGAATAATGTTAAATTTGCAGTTCATATTAAATTATAAGTAATGAGTAACGGAACAGTAAAATTTTTCAACAATTCAAAAGGTTTTGGATTTATTACCCCTGACGAAGGTGGTAAAGATTTATTTATCCACCAAAGTGGGTTAATTGATGACATTAGAGAAGGCGATACCGTAAGCTATGATGTAGAAGAAAGTCCAAAAGGATTAAATGCAGTAAATGTAAAAGTAGTATAATATTACTCTTTGACCTTAAAGTATTGTCTAAGCTCTTCAGAATTGAGGAGCTTTTTTTTATGCTTCCTCTATAAAAAAAATCTTTCCAGTTAAGTTTTGTGGGATAAAAAAGCGGTCCAAAAATTTAAAACAAAATTATTCTTCATATTAATTTCTCTTTGTGCATAGTTTACAAAAAGTAAATTAAAATTATAGTACAGAAGTCACAACTGTTTTGTAAAGAATTTTTGGACAAACTTTATTTATAGAATACGTATTCCTATTAAATTCCCATTTATTTTACTTTTCCGACCAATAGTCTTTTAAGGCTTTTTTTACAATTTTCAAATCGTTGGCTTCATTACGGATGATATTATTTTTTTCATCGCATGAAAAATCAGTATTTGAAAAGCTTATTAAATTTATGCCGTGTACTGGTAATGTTTTGGCAATTCTTGCTGCATATCGCAATCGTTGTTCACTGCGTGGCATGCCACTTACCGTTTCTTTTTGATAGCGTTTTGAACTCGATTCCGATTCCACATGCTGTTTGGTGTACTCAATGGCTAATTTAAAATCGTCGTAATAAGCATCTACCGGCAGTTCTGTTTTCGATTTTCCATTTTTATGCATATCGCCCAAAAGGAAAGTAAACTTTTTTTGACGAGCTGCTTTTTGCTCCAACACCTTATCGCAAAGATCAATTACATAGTTTTCGTCGTTAATGTTTCGCGAGGCAAAGATTTCTTTTTGTTGGCTTACATTTTCATCTTGTTTGTAAATTGCCGTTGGTTTTGGCGCATTTTTAGGAATAAAATACCAATAAGTGTTTTCCTCTCTTCGTTCGGCATACACAAAAGGTATTTGTTGCAATTCATTGTTTTTATCTAATTCTCTGAGTATTTTACGTATGGGATGTCCTTTTTTTATGTCTTTGGTAAATATACCTGCGGCAATAAAAGCAGGCATGAGTTCTTTTACTGGAATTTGAGTAGCTGAAGTATTATTTGTAAAATAGTCTTCAATCACTTTATTTATTTGGTCTATCGTTGTTTTATCAGTCATGATTATTCTAATTATCGGTTAGTCTATATTTATAATTACTACAAAAGTAACCATAAGATTGCTCATATTTATATTCATTAATAAATAATAGCTAGAATATTTAAATGAACGTGCTAACTGCAAGCAAACAAAGTGGCAAATTAATATTGTTTAGGCAAACATGAAAAACCCTTATTTTCTAAAACTCCAGAAATTGATATTTGTTTAAACAGAAAAAATAATTTACTTTTTAGCTGTTACAATTAAACTTTTAACGGGCTCTGAAAGCCTTCAAAAAGAAGCTATACACACCGTTTATTGAGTTGTATTATTTTAAATATCGTAGTATTTAATAATTCACTCCACCGTCTGTCGACGACTGCTCTCAAGGGGAGACTTATTATCTGGGAGAATCTGCTTAATCAAAGAACTTATTTATTTGACTTTTCATTGTCAATTACTCATTAATAATTGTTCATTATTAATGGTGTTTCTAGCGACGATTTGCGGTATGGAACGTAAGGGAATTTGAAATACTTTCCTATCATGTCGTTCATAGCCAAAACTCGTTTTTTGTCAAATATATTATTTTTTACAAGCCCGTCAAAACGTAGTTTTGGCGGGGCTAATTTATTGTGCAATCTTTTCGTAAAACACTAAAACCCTTATGTTTTATGACTGTGCTTTGGTGTGTCGTTCTTTTTTAAAATCCAAATATTAAATTTAATCCAACAGATAAGGATTTGATAATTTTGTCTTCAATAGGTATAAAATCATATTGAATTATCCAATCATCAGTACCAAAGTCTAATTTCGTGAAAGTCATATTATAACTAGCATTTAATCCAATTTGCAAACCCTTAATTAAGTCAAAATTCAAATCTATTCCGGAGGCAAAATATATTGCTCCATTTTTTCCTTGATAAATTTCAATGTCTGTTGGTAAAAATGTATATCCAAGGTTAATATTAGGTTTAAAAGTAACTATATTTTTTTGAAGATTTAATCCAATTAATAGAAAAGGACTTAAATCTGAAATAGTATTGTTGTCCGAATTATAATATCTAAACCACGAAATATAGTATTTAGAATAATTTACACCTCCACCTATGGTTAACAAATCCTTATCATGGTAATATCTAAAACGAAAGTTTATTGGGTTTTCCCAATTACCAACTAGCCAATGATTAGTCATGTTTATTGGATATCCAGCTGTTAAAGAAACTTTGTTTTCTTGTCCAATTAATTCATTTTGGATAACAAAGATTAACATCAAAATTATCAATAGAGCATTTTTCATAATCTTTTTTTCTTAATAACGTACATCAGCTTGAATTAGTGTTTTTAATGTACGACCAACTTTCAAAAAGAAGCTATACACACCGTTTATTGAGTTGTATTATTTTAAATATCGTAGTATTTAATAATTCACCCCACCGTCTGTCGACGACTGCCCTCAAGGGGAGACTTATTATCTGGGAGAATCTGCTTAATCAAAGAACTTATTTATTTGACTTTTCATTGTCAATTACTCATTGTTAATGGTGTTTCTAGCGACGGTTTGAATATGGTGCGTTTGGCATTTCAACACTTAAAGTTTTCAACTTACTACGATGCTTATTTGTCGCTAATATTTTCATATTTTACTCTATCTACCAAATGCAGTATTTTTTTGTTGTGTGGCGTATTTTTCACTTTGTCTTATTTAGTTTTAAGTCAATAAAGAATAACGGAATAAGAATCGAAACATATGCAAGTAGATCCCAAAGATCAAATGTAGAATCGTAAATATTCAAATACTGCATTGTTTCAATCCCAAAACAGACTAAAAGAAAAAGAGTTAGAGTTCTTTTCGGTTTAAAAAAACGTGTCCATACATTATTGGTGTAAGATGTGAAAAGCCCGCGAAACAAAATGTAATTCCAGGCTGGACCAGTCATATCCAATACATATCCTTTCCAGAAAGCCCCCAAATCAACCCATATTGTTGACAATCCTGTTCCTACAAGAACAACAAGAGCTATTGCCCAATATGGTGCATATTTATCGTGTATGATTTTTAACCTGTTCTGTTTCATAAACTCAATTTAGAAAATCACTCTAATTATTTATTTTTGGAGTTTTTGTCTTATATGCCACACAACTTTCAAAAAGAAGCCATACACACCAATATCAAACAACTTGTAAAAAACAGTTGGGTGTTTCTAGCGTTGGCACTAGATGTAGTTGCGCTTTTTATTTATAATTGTTGGTTTAAATTTACTCATAAGTTATTTTGAAAACAAAAAACCACAAACACTTGGAACAATTACGTTTAAGCCCAGGTTAACGGCTGACTATTTTATAATTTAATCCTATTGAAACTGCAATATATTTCATATTATCAGTTCCCCTATTTAATGGATAATAGATAACTGGAGTCCAACAATTAAAATATATTCTTAATTTTTTAATTATTTCATAGGACAATCCTAAATTAATATCAATGCCATAACATCGAACCCTTCCGTATCTATACAGGTCATAATTCAGAACATTTGCAGTATTAGCAAAATCATCAGAGTTATTAATATGATACAAATTTTTTCCAGCTATAAATAATCCATAATTTAATTTCAATTGCCCTTGGTTTATTTTATAATTAAATTGTATTGGAATATACGTCGAAAAAGTATAATTATATGTTTCAATGAATAATCCATATTTAAAATCCAATTTATTTTTTAATTCTTTGCTAAAATCTATTCCAAACTCAAATCCAAGTTTGCTAACCGAATTATTGCCTACATAACTAATTGGATAATTTGAACCAATATTCAATCCGATATCTGTTTGAGCGAATGATAATAAGGGAATGAATATTAAGGGAATTAAAATATTTTTTTTCATAATCTACTATTTTTGGTTACAATGAAACAACTATATTGAGGGTTGCATTAGTTTGCCGTTAACTTTCAAAAAGAAGCCATACACACCTTTTCAATTCTTTATTATTATATTTAATGTGTTGTTTCTAGCGTTGGCAATATGCGGAGGCCTGTATTTCAAAGCTCCAACTTATCAAACCGTTAAAACTTTGAATAAAAGTATGAAACTTTAAAATAGCCACATTACCCGGTTTACGTATATTGCGTGTTATGCAGTCGGGCTTTTTGTCCTATTATTTCTATCATCAATTATTTTTAAAATTCTTTCAAAGTATTTCTCAAAAGTTTCTTTCTGATTAATAGGAATTGTTTCAACTGCTAATGAAAAAATATCTAATAGGGTTCCATTTTCTTTAAATTTCTGTTCGAGTAATTTTTCATCATTTGTTTCCCAATATTCTCCTTCATCGCTTAGGTTAAATTCTTCAAAATATGCTCTACTTTTTAAGTGTTTAAATATTTCGATTATTGTTTTATGGATGTTTACCCCTGCAAACTGAGTCTTTGTTGAAAGCATATAAAGTAAGTTATGCTCACTTGGGTTTGTCAAATTACCATAAAACTTTAAATGTACACTACTCGACATTCGGTAATTGGAAAGAAAGCAAATCGAAACAGTTTCGCATTCTGGAGGAAAAATGCTAATTCCATAAATTTTATTATCATGTGATTTGTTTTCTTTATATACTTTTGGTAATATCTCATGAAATATTTTATAGTCCCATTTCAGAGTTTCTGCAATCTCTTTAACTTCAGTTATCAAGTCAGAAAGAATTGCATTGCTGTTAAATTTTCCATTATAGTGTATACTTAACCCCATTTTAAACAGACTCTAAATCTTTAAATTTTAATCGAATTCTTTTATTCTTCATTGCTCCAAGAGTCATTTTTATATGATTTGTAACTTCTTTTTTCAAGAAGGGAGGAATCAAATCATTAAAGTCAATTCCAAATAATCGATGAATTACAACAATATCGTCTCGGGAAAATGGCCTGACACCATTCGTTAGTTCTGACATATAATTTGGTCTATGTCCCAATATCTTGGCTAAGTCCTTCTGTGATATTTCGTTTTCCTTAAGCTTTCTTTTTATTAGTTCTTTCCGTTTTTGAATGAAAATATTTTCTGCATTAATAATTTTTTCAGCATCATCGCTTTCTTTTATTTGTTCTTCAGTAATTTCTGATTCATTCTCCCAATGTTTTGATTCAAATTTTTCGATTAGAACTAATAAATGTTGACGTATCGGTATCAAAGAGCTATCTTCTTTTACCATCCATCGTAATTTTCCTTGAATTGAAGTTGCTTGTTCAAATTCAAGTTCATTATTCAATTCGTCAATCTTTAATATATTATCAATTTCCAGTCTATCCATTTTACTTAATTTTTCCGTGATTACGCAACCAAGTCTCAATTGTTTTCTTATTCCCTTTGAATGTTAAATCATATTCGTCATGATTCCCAACCCAAAGTATTTCAACATACTCTTGGTTAAATACAACTAGAGTCAAAGTTATATGAATATTTAATGTCCAAAAAGAAAATATCGTCACTATGAACTCTATCTGCATCTGGTCTTGATTCAATTAGTTCTATCTTATCTTTCCAATTTGAATTTTCAATATCCTCAATCAATTCATCAATAGCTTTAAGAAGCTTCAAGTTTCCTTGATTCTTTCTTTTCAGCTTCAATAATTTGTCTTTACGCAATAATTTCAATTTTCAATCTTTTGGGACAAAGATAATTATTTAATTCCAATTAAAATGGAACTTGTCGCTTTTTCTTGCCTGCCGCATAACGACCGATATAAAAAACAGTACGGTTTTAATAACTTTTTTTGTATTGGTATTTTCATAGTAAATTAATTTGCGGTAAATCCAGATACAAAAGAACTTTCAAGCTAAACATGAACCCGTATTTTTTTATATTTTGTTGTAAAAAGTGCTTATTTAATTTCTTTTCTCAATTTCTTAGGATTCATCCGATTATCAAAAATCGTTACAATGTTAATTGATTTTGAATCAGCCCTATAAAATATAGAAGTATGCTTTGTTACAACCAACATGTGAAGTCCTTTTACTAAATCAGTCTTTTGTCAACTTTCAGGATATTTTTGTGCTTGTCGTAATGATTTATCTAGCTTTTTTATGAAATCCTTTTTTACTTTAGTCGACCATTCCTATTCAAGATATTCAAGCAGTTTATCAAGTTTTTTTGATGCTCTTTTAGAAAGAATTATTTTTCTCATCATCTATGCTTCTTCATAAAATCATCATAGTCAACGATTTCTCCATTCTTTATTTCTTCTATTCCATGCAAAATATCTGCTTTCTGTTCTTGTGGTAGTGATTCCCAAAAATCAACAGTCGTTTCTTTTTTTAATCTCTTTGGGTATAATTCCCCGAGGCTTGCCTCGTAAATAATTAGTATTTTGTGACTCGATGTCACAGAATA
>JAEINW010000028.1 GCA_016342715.1 Salinivirgaceae bacterium
ATTTGTTGCAGAAATCAATAAAAAAAACTGGCAGGGTTTCATCGGAATAACTGGCAGGGTATCATCGGAATATCAACCTGTTCATCAATTATAAAAATTTCAATGGGCGAGCCTTTTTGGTAAATCCATATTTCGTCTGATTTTAATCGATGAAAATGCGACTTATCACTTTTATTCAACAAATAATAAATCATTGAAGCCGAATATCGCTTGTTTTCAGACACTTGCATTTCAATATTCGAGCAATAAGTTCTTTTGAAATATCCACCTTCTGGGTGAGCTTCTAATTTAAGTTTTTCGATCCAATATTCTCCGCTTTCCATAATCTTAATTATATAACAATTTTACTAACTTTCGCTCAAATTTTATAATTATGAGTGGAGGAATATTTTTATTGTTGTGTTTATTGGCTTTTTTTATTGGAACCAGAGCTCTAAAATCTCGAACGGGTCAACTATCACCAAAAGCAATTAAACAGCGGCAAAAAATTAAAGTTGTGTTAATGTGGGCTTCTTTTATACTGGTTTTGATAATAATGATTCTATATTTTCCGGAATTTATTAAACAGATAATGATTGCTTTTGATACACATTTTGATTGGGATGTTCTGCTTTCACTAGTACTATTTGGATTCGCAATTTTTACTGTAATTACAATTTACAGAGCTATACAAAAAGAAAAGAAAAAGTTTACTCCTTAAATACTATGGCTGAGTATATGTAAATGTCAGCTGTTTTCCAACCGTCGTAACCAATACCAGCTTTGTGTTCTGAACAATAACCTAAAAATTCTTCCACATTCCAGTTGTTGTTTGTTGCCACTTGTGGGAGCAAAGTTCCCTTATTCGTTCCTTGAATGATATAAATGCCATGCTTGCCAATTTTAATTTCATTAATATGACGTATTTTTTCAAGTGGCGATAAAACGGAAATTTCAATACTTAAATCGTCAAGTTCCTTAACTTGTATTGAAGCAAACCTAGTATCGTTATTTGCTGCAGCAATTGCCATTTTTTGAGTCAATTCATATAAAGGGGTATCTGGATTAAATCTACCTATACAACCTCGTAAATCGTTATTAATATATACCGAAACAAACACGCCTAGTTTTTCATTTAATAGGTTTGAATAATTTTTTGTATTTAACTTAGTTTTTTCATTTTTTTGAGCATAATCATTTATTGAGGTTTTTGCTATTTTTAATAAGTCTGATTTATCTTTTGCCGAAAGGGTAAAATCATCGTTAGGTTCTTTTTGTGAAACTGAAATTGCCCAATAACCAACAACCCTGTCTTTATCACCAAAATGTGAATCACCCGAGTTTTGATAATTAATTAAAGAATAGGAATATTCCGAATTGGGTTGGGTTAAATAATTTAATATAAAAATTCCTGCTAAACCACATGGCGATGTAGAGCTACCAGATAAAGCCATTCGCTGATTTTGTTTTAATGCAATTTCAATATTTTCTATGTTATTTGAACAAATGGCATTGGCAGTATTGTAATCAATTTCAGTGGCCTTTTTGTAATTTAAAAAATGCGAAAAATCAGAACTTATAACAAATAGGTTCTTTTCATTAAAATAGGGCTTTAAATCGTTTGCAATTGTTTTAAGCACCGAATGTTCGTGAGTTCCAATAATTATAGGGACAATTTTTGGAGTATGTTTAAAATAGTATTGAATAAATGGCAATTGTACTTCAAGGCTATGTTCATTTAAATGTGCATCGAGTGTAAAATTTATATGTGAATTAGTAGCAATTAAATTGTTTGCAACTTCTCTATTTACAGTAAGTTCACCCAAAGGAGTTTCATAATTACCAATGTTATAAATTGAAGCTCCCTTAAAATGAGTATGGTGCGATGGTGCCAAAATAAAAATATTATCAAATTCTTTTGCAGGATTTATACAAGAAAAAGCATCAGCTGCAATAGTGCCAGAATACATATATCCGGCATGTGGTGATATAATTGCTAATACATTTTTATCAAAGTCTTGTTTTTGAGTATTGTAAAAAAAAAGGTTTAAATCAGATAGTAGTTTTTCTTTATCAGCGGCATAAAACCTACCGCTAACAACAGGCTTTCTATTAATTAATTTTTCCATTTGTTGACCTTTTTTATTTAAATGGCAACTGCTTGAAAGAAATAATATTATGAACATATTCATAGATAATTTCAGCACCATTGAATGTTTTATTCAAAAATACAAAAATGGAATGTCCTATGCTATTCTGGATAAGTCTTTTTGTATACTCGTTCACTTATTTTTATGCTTATTTCAAATAAGAAAAATAAAGGTATACAAACCATAATTTGGCTTATCACATCGGGTGGTGTTATAATTGCTGATATTATGAGTAGAATAACTGCAATTATTTTCCGGCTTTTTTTCATAAATGCAGGAGTAAGTACACCGGTTTTTGTTAAGAAGTAAACCAAAACTGGTATTTCAAAAACAATACCTAATGACAAAGAGACCGAAACCACATTGTGTAAGTAGGAACTAAGCGAAATGGTATTTTGAACTTGCTCGCTAACCTGATAGGTTCCTAAAAAATTAATAGTTAATGGAACTATTAAAAAATAAGCAAATAAAACACCAGTTATAAATAATATGGAACATACAAATACGGCTCCACGACTATGTTTTTTTTCTTTAGAATAAAGAGCGGGTCTAATAAAATTCCAAAATTCAAAAATAATATAAGGTGCAGCAATAAATATTCCAACAGCAAATGATATATATAAATGTGTAGTAAACTGTCCGGCTAACTTAATATTTATAATTTGTAAGCCTTCTTGATTTAAACATAATGCTGATGTGTGAAGAGTTTCAGCAAGTTGGCAAAGTAATCTATTTGTTATAAACCAAGGCTCTTTGGGAGCCAAAAACACGTAATTAAAAACAATGTTTTTATTTAGAAAAGCAACAATACCCACAGCGATAACTGCAAGTAGAGAGCGAATAAACACCCAACGCAATTCTTCTAGATGATCCCAAAAGGTCATCTCTACATTGCTCTTTTTTTCACTCATACTTATAACTTAGTTGAGTTTTTAATATTGTCGGTAACGGAATTAATTTCTTTTTTTATATCGTTTATTTCTTTTCCAATTTCACTATCACTTGTTACGTTTTTAAATTCTTTAATTCCTTTTCCCAAGCCCTTCATTAATTCAGGTATTTTTTTACCTCCAAATAAAATTAATATGGCCAAAACAATTAGAATAATTTCAGGGCCTCCAAGTATTCCAAGTACTATTGTATTTATTATTTCCATAGTTATTAATTTTTGTAAAGCTAAATAAATATTTCAAAATTGGTATTGATAAACATTTGAATAGTTTCATTTTTTTTGCTTGTAAAACAATTGTCAAATCAATATGTTTTTTAAAATATATGTATATAACCAAAAACGGTTAAAATATAATTTGCGAAATAGAAGAAAACCACTATTTTTGTTAACGGGATGTAATATTTTAAATATTCATATTAAATAAAAAGCATGAGCGACGAAAAATTTTGGAATGAAGAATGGAAGAAATTCACTCTTCATGGAATGCGCGAAAAAGAGGTTTACGAAGTTTCTTCTTATGGGCGCATAAAGCATTTTAACAAAAAGAAAGACGAATGGCAGTTTCTTTCTACAATTAATCAGTTTAAGGATAAGACAGGTTTTGAATACGTGAATAATTTTAAGCGTATTAAAGGAACGACTAAAAGAGTTACAGAGTCGGTTCACCGCTTGGTAGCTACGCATTATTGCGAAAAACCAACAGAGCGTCATAAGTTTGTAATTCACAAGGATTTTAATAAGTTAAATAATCATTTTGAGAACCTTAAATGGGTAACTCAACATGAATTAAATTTGCATAATAACGAAAATCCAAAAGTGAAGTTTGCAAGGGAAAACCGCAAAGGTAATATTACACATGCAAAACTTACCGAAAGTGATGTTATTCGCTTGAAGAAAAAAGTGGTTAGAGGTAAAAACCCTCTTTACAAAATAGCTAAAGAGTTTGGTATAACACACACTCAACTAAATCGTATTCGCCGTGGTGAGAACTGGAGCCATGTGACTATTGAAGAAGAACATTTATTAAGATCATTGTAGGATTGGAAAGACAAAATTTGCCAGGTAGAGGAGAAGGAAATGTCTTACCTCTTGTAGAACAATTTTATACTCTTCAGGGAGAAGGTTTTCATACAGGTAAAGCTGCTTATTTTATTAGAATAGGAGGCTGTGATATTGGTTGCCGTTGGTGCGATTCGAAAATTTCGTGGAGTCCAGGAATTCATAAATTGGTTTCTGTTCAAGAGATTGTAGAAGAAGTTTTAAAAACACCAGCAAAATCAGTAGTAGTAACCGGTGGGGAACCTTCTCTTTATAATTTAGATCCCTTGTGTTCTGAATTAAAAAAACATAAAATTGAAACTTTTATTGAAACTGCTGGAACAAATCCGCTAACGGGTATTTGGGACTGGATATGTTTATCGCCTAAACCTAATATGCATCCGCATGAGTCGAATTACGAAAAAGCTGATGAGCTTAAAGTGATTATTTATGAAGACGATGATTTTGAATGGGCTGAGATTTGTGCCAAACGAATTTCTGATAAATGTTTAACATTTTTGCAGCCCGAATGGAGCAGGTATTCGGTAAACATTGATAAAATTGTGGAATACGCAAAAAATAATCCTAGTTGGATGGTTTCATTGCAAGCTCATAAATTCATGAAAATTCCTTAATAGTACTAGGTTTTATCAAGTCTTTCGGCTTTTAGTACACCTTTAATTTTATTTATATTCACCAATAGTGAATCTAGGTGGCTAATGCTATTAACATAAACCGAAATAACTCCTTGAAAAATACCGTCTTTTGAATTTACATTAAGTGAACGCATATTTACTTGATGGTGCTTTGAAATAACTTCGGAAATATGATTTATAATGCCAATTTTGTCAACTCCAGTTACAATAATTACCGATAAAAATGCTGAATTTTTGCTATCCTCAGTCCATCTTGCGGGTACTATTCGGTAAACATATCTTTTATATAAATCTTTTGCGTTTGGACAATTTTTTCTGTGAATTTGTATGCCTCGTTCAACGGTAACAAAACCAAAAATAGGGTCGCCTGGTATAGGGCGGCAACATCTAGCCAATTTGTAATCAATGTTAACTAAATCTTGGTCTATCACAAGGTAATTGTCTGACGATGACTTATTGGGTATATATTCTAAAGTTTCACCTTCAATTCCTTCGGGTGGTTTACTTGGTGTTTCTTTGTTTAAGTTACTTAAATATTCCTTAACATTTTGAAGGTCAATCTTCTCATCAGCAATATCTTGATAAAAATCCAATGTTCGTTTGTATTTAAATTGATTAATCATCTTTAAGATGATCTGATCGGAAAATTCCATTTTTAATTGTGAAATTTTTCGTTCTAGCATTTCTTTACCAATCTCGGCTTGTTTAAATTGTGTTTCGTTTATGGCTCTTTTAATTCTTGTTTTAGTTTTAGCACTAGCAACAATATTAAGCCATTCTGTTCTAGGTTTCTGGTTTTTTGATGTAATAATTTCAACCGTATCGCCACTTTTTAATTTATGTTTAATGGGTACTATTTTTCCGTTAACTCTTGCTCCGGTACACGTATTTCCAATATTACCATGAATGGAGTAAGCAAAGTCTAGTATGGTAGCCCCATCGCGAAGTTTTTTAATATCTCCGTTAGGTGTGAAAATAAAAATTTCTGATATTTTTTTGTTTTTTGTTTTTAGTTCATCAAATGAATCTGTGTTATTGTTTTCCAATATTTCACGAATTCCTTTCAACCAACCTTCGTTTGATTCACCTGATTTTGCTTCTTTATATTTCCAATGAGCAGCATCACCTTTTTCAGCAATTTCATCCATTCTATGAGTGCGTATTTGTACTTCAACCCAATGATTGCCTGGACCAATTACTGTGGTGTGCAGCGATTCGTATCCGCTAGGGCGCGGTGTCGATATCCAATCGCGTAAACGCATAGGATTAGGTTTGTAAATGTTTGTTACCAAGCTGTAAATATTCCAGCATTCCTCTTTTTCTTTTTCAATGGGAATGTCATTTAAAATAATTCTAATTGCAAAAAGGTCAAATAACTCACTAATATCTATGTCTTTTTTTACCAATTTTCCGTAAATAGAGTTTACTGATTTAGGTCTGCCTTTTATATCGTAGCGATAACCTTTTTCTTTTAAAAGTTCAATTATGGGTTTCGAAAATTTCTCAATGTATTGTTCCCGTGTCTTTTTTGTGTCTTTTAGTTTTCCTGCAATATTAAAATAATTTTCAGCATCAACATGACGTAATGAAATGTCCTCAAGTTCAGTTTTTATATGATACAAACCCAATCGATGAGCTATAGGGGCATATAATATGCGTGTTTCCTGAGCAACTTTAAATTGTTTTTCTTCGCTAAAGTTTTTTATTTGTCTAATATTGTCTAACCTGTCAGCCAGCTTCAGAAGGATTATTCTCGGATCGTCAGAAATGGTTAAAAGTAAGGTGATGAAATTTTCACTTTGTAAGGATAATTTTTCAGTATAAAGCGAACTTATTTTTATCATTCCGTTTAATAAGTTGGCAATTTCTTCACCAAATTCTTTTTCTATTTTTTTTCCGTGGGTAAGTCCATCTTTTAATACATCGTGTAAAATGGCTACAATAACTGTGTTTATTCCCAAACCAATTTCATTCATAACAATTTGAGCAACTCTTATTGGATGCAGAATATATTCTTCGCCCGATGCTCTAATTTTATCTCTGGATAAATTGTAGGTTAAGTGAAAAGCTTTTTCTAATATTTCGATGCTTGATTCTGTTAAGCTATGATTTAGTGAAGATTTTAATTCTTCAAGGAGAATATGTTGAATTTCGTTTGTGTTGTCCATATTTATTGATAATTTGAAATCTAAAATGCAATAATAATTAAAAACTATTATAAATTGATATTAATTATTAGCGCTTACAATATCATAATGCGAAATTGATTCAGTTAATGCTTCTTCATTATTGCTAACTGAAACATAAAATTCTTTCTGAATAGATGCAGGTGCATTGCTTACAATATGACTAAAATGGCTATAATTAAGCAAATCTAAATCGTTGTAATCATTCCCAATAGCAAAAATTTTAGGTTTGTTTATACTCAAATATTTAATCAACCATTTTACACCATTTGCTTTGGAAACATTTTTGTTAAAAACTTCCATCCACAATGAAGTATTGTCAACAGGCGAAGTGGTTAATATAGTTTTTAATCCAATTAATTTTTTTGAAAAAGCATCAAATAAATTAGCATGACTATTCAATAAAACAATGAGTTGTGTGGCTGCATATGGTAAATTATTTAAATCAATGGGGCTTGCGTAAGGCTTATAAAAATTTGTATAGTTTTTTAAGTCAGTTGAATTGGCGTGTTGATCGTAAATTAACATATGATGGTTTTCTGGAATGGGTAAGTGAATGGTAAAGTTGAGTTGGTATGGAGCTATTACTTTTAACACTTTTTTAATATCATCAATTGTTATATGAATGCTATTAATAATCTTTTTGCTTTTCCAATCGTAAATACCTGCACCCGATGAAAAAACTGCGTAATCCATAGGAAAATCGGGTGGTAAAATTCTATTTAATGAAAACAGGTTTCGTCCAGTCGCTGCAATTCGTAGGGCACCTTTTTTTTCAAGGTCAATCAATGTGTTGTAATCTTTTAGCCCAACTTGCTTTTTATCATTGAGTAAAGTGCCGTCTAAATCGAATGCTATAATATTTGCTTTTTTATTAGTCATGGTATCTGTCAGAGTTTTTTAAATATACAAAAATATAATGTTTCTGATTAGAATATATTTGGTTTATCTCTTGATATATCAGGTTTTCATTGTTCAAAGATTATTTTATCTTTGCTGGAATTGCAAGAAATACTCAAATAATCTATTTATTATGATTAAAAAACTACTCTTATTTACTTTTATAGCTATTTTATTAGTTGGTTGTGCATCTAAACGATATGCAAAAAAAGGATTTGAATTTGAACAAGCAGGTTTATATGAAAATGCTGCAGATATGTATTATATGTCGGTAATGAAAAATCCTAAAAATGTGGAGGCACAAATAGGATTAAAAAAGAACGGTCAATTGGCTCTTGATCATAATTTAGGTAAATTTTTAAATTTATACAATGCCGACAATAGCAAAGATGCGGTTTATAAATACATTGATTGTGAAAATTTTTACAATAAAATGCTTACTGCAGGAACTGAATTAAATATTCCCAGCCATTATAAAGAGTATTATGAAGAAGTGAAAATTATTTATTTACAGAATAAATATAACGAAGCTTATTTGTTACTCGAAGAAGAAAAGTTTAATGATGCTGAAGTAATTTTTAATGAAATATTAGCTATTGAGCCTGGATACCAAGATGTAAAGGAATTAAAGAATACGGCACATTTTGAACCTATTTATCGTAAAGGAAAAGAGTTAATGAACATTGAACAATACCGTAAATCATATTATAAATTTCAGGAAATCTTTAAAAAAACACCTAATTATAAAGATGCCAAAGAATTGTCAAATAAAGTTTTAGAAATGGCTACCATTACTATTGCAATTATTGATTTTAAGAATAGTTCGGCAACAAAAAATGTACAGCTTGAATTAAAAAGTGGCATACAAAAATCATTAACTGAAACAAAGTCGCCATTTATAAAGCTTATTGATAGAGAAAATACTCAAAACATTCTTAGTGAGCAAATTTTAACTTTAGAAGGTAATGTGGATGAAAGTTTAAGTGCCAAAGCAGGGAAGATGTTTGGGGCAAAAGCTTTACTTGCTGCAGAAGTCACTAGTTATAAGATATCTCATGGCAAACTAAAAAGCACCTTAAAAAAAGGGTACATTAAAGAAAAAATTGTTGAAAAAAAGGGTGAAGAAGAAATTGTTAAGTATGTGTATCACAAAACTACATACAACGAATACAGTATGACTCGTTATGTTACTTGCAATTTTAACTATAAATTAATTTCGGCTGAAACAGGAGAAATTTTAGTGGCCGATGCCATATCAAGAAGAGTTAGTGATGATATTCATTATGCGAGCTTCGATGGAAATAAAGACAAATTAATTCCCGGGTATTGGGAAAATAAGAAAGTGGATGGTTCAAAAGATGTAAAAAATGATAATGCTTCAGATATTAGAAAACTTAAGCACTTGTTAGCTTCCAAAACAAAAATAAAAAGCATTGAGCAGCTTAAAAAAGAAATAAATACAGAAGTGGCCAAATTAGTAACAGAAAAAATTGAAAGATATGATCCAGAAAACTAGTTTTTTAATTATTATAGTTGCCCTTTTGTTTGCTTGCGGAACTACAAAAAATGTAACACAAACAGTTCCCTTGCCCGATTGGGTGAAAAGCAAACCAGTTTCAACAATATACTATATTGGAATTGGGTCGGCAGTAAAAACTGCTAATATTTCAGACTATCAATCGGGTGCAAAAAATAGTGCATTAGCCGACATGACAAGTGAAATTTCGGTGAATATATCTACAAGTTCTGTATTGCACAAATTCGAAAGTTCTTTGGGTTATTCCGAAGATTTTTCTGCAGCCACAAAAGCTTCAGCATCTGAAGATTTGGAGGGCTATGAATTGGTTAACAGTTTTGAATCGGATACACATTATTATGTGTATTATAGATTGTCTAAAATTAAATATACTGAAATTAAGGAGCAACGAAAGGTTGATGCCATTGCCAAAGGATTAGATTTTTATAACAAAGCTTTAAGTTTTAGAGAGCGAAATCAATATTTTGAAGCCATTTCGAATTATATAAAAGGCTTAGAATGTATAAAAGCGTATTTTACAGAATCGCTTGAAACAAATTATAATGGAACTAACATTTATTTGGGAAATGAGTTGTTTTCTGGCTTTGTAAGTACGGTGAATAGTATTAAAATAATTCCTAAAAAGGAATCGCTTTCTGTAAAAAAAGGACAATCGTTAAGTTCGTCAGATTTATTGTTCACTGTAAAAAATACTGATGGTCAAAGTTTAAGTGGAATACCTATCTTATTTAATTTAGGAACGTTGCCTTTGCGGAATAGTCAGGTTAAATCAGATGCGAATGGACTTGTTTTTTATCAAATAAACGAGGTTAAAACAAAAGCAAATCAGACTTATTTTGTTGCAAGTGTTGATATGAATACCTTAGCAACTGGCGTAACTTTTGATCCTTTATTTCGAAAAATGATTCGAAAATTTGATGCTCCCAAAGGTCAAATACACATTAGAATAAATAATCCTTCTTTTTATGTGCATTCAACTGAGTTAAATTTTGGTGAGGCATTAATGCCCAAAATTATTGAACCAAAAGTTCAGCAAATACTTGCAAGCAAAGGATATCCGGTGATTACGAAAAAAGAAGCTGCTGATTATGTGATTGAACTTGAAATTAATACATTAGAGGATAAACAGCAAGGAAAAATGTATTATGCTTCTTTATCAGGTAATATAAAAATATTTAATAAGCAAAATGAACTCTTAGCATTAAAACCCATAGATAAAATTAATGGTGTTAAATTATCATTTAATGATGCAGGTTTTGACGCCTATATAAATTTATCGGATTATTTAGATAGAAATTTAATGATCAAGTTAAAAAAGGCCATTGAATAACTGCGATTGTTAATAAAATGTAGATTTATGTTAATTAAAAAGATCAGAAACTATAGAAAACCTTAGCAGTTACAGCTATTTTTGAAGAAATTTTAAAAAATGCCAGTAAGTACGCAACAATATCGATCATTAAGACGAAAACATAAGCACCAGATTTTATTAAACGATCATGAAATTGATGCATTTAATAGATATTGCAAAAAATATAAAGTAAATAATAAATCGAGACTTATTCGTGAGGCCTTGTTTACCAAAGTGCTTCAAAGTTTTGAAAATGATTATCCTACACTTTTCGATAAAGATGAACTTGCCAGAATGGAGAGAAAATAAGTGCGTTGTTAAAATAATACCTGTTTATACAGTTTATTAAAATTCGTTTTTTTATTTTTGCTTCATTAATTATTTGATATGGAATATTCAACAGTTTTTTTGGGATGGTTAGGTGGACAAGAGATTTTACTTTTGGTTTTAGTTGTATTAATTTTTTTTGGTGGTCGTAAAATTCCTGAACTGATGCGAGGTATTGGTAAAGGTATTAAGGAATTTAAATCAGAGACCAAGGACAAAGAAGATAATACTGACACAAACACCCCATCTTAAAACAATTTTCATGAAACAGTTAGAGTTTGTGCTCAAGCCATTAACAGATGGTAGCGAGCCTTTTATTGCACTTAATAGCCTGTTAAAGTTTATGAAAATAAGTGAAAATGGGGGAATGGCAAATCTTTTTATTTCAGATGGGTTGGTAACAGTAAATGGAAAAATTGACCAAAGGAAAAGAGCAAAAATTAGAAAAGGTGATGTAGTGGGCTTTGAAGATGTTGAAATTCATGTTAAGTAATTCAACATTTATTTCATTATGGATTATCTAATATACTTTAAGCCTATTTTTTATGCGGTTTCCATAATCTTTTTAGTAGCCTTGTTAAGTGGTGCATTAGTAAGGAAAGGAGTTATTACAGAGTTAGATATAAAAAGCCTTTCTCACATTACCATATATCTTTTATTGCCCTGTCTTATATTTTCAAAAATAATTCAATCATTTAAACCTGCAGAATTCACCTATTGGTGGCTTATGCCTTTGCTTGCCTTTGCAATGATTGGGCTAGGTATTCTAATTGCATCCTTACTTTATATTGGCAAAATAAAAGAGAATAAAGCAAATATTGCCATTGCTGCATTTATGAATGCCAATTATATGGTATTGCCTATAGGTCAATTGGCTTTTCCTGAACAGTTTGATTTATTTACAACCTATGTTTTTCTATTTGTTTTGGGTGTAAATCCTGCCCTGTGGAGTTTAGGTAAATATATGATTACAAGCTCTAATGGTACAAAATTAAATGTAAGGGGCTTACTTACTCCACCTTTTGTAGCAAATATTATTGCAGTACTAATTGTTTTAATTGGTGTACATAAGTTTATTCCTGATTATTTTATGAAGCCGATTGATTTCATTGGGTCAGCTGCTATTCCGGTTGCTACCATTGTTTTAGGAGCTACTATTGGAAGTATATCTCTTAAAAAAATTCCGCCTATTTTCGATATTATAAAAGTTGTTTCAACCAAGCTAATACTATTACCATTGCTTGTAATTTTAATATTAATAAACACTAAATTACCGCAAATAAATTTATTATTGGCCGATTTATTGGTCATTCAGGCGTCAGTTGCTCCAGCAACTCAAATAATTATTCAGGCAAAAAAATATGGAGGTAATGTTCAACATATTGGAGGAATGATGTTTGTTACGTATTGCATTTGTATGCTAACCATACCAATGTGGTTTACTTTTTGGAAGTATTTATTAGAAAACTTTAATTAATTGTTGTAGGAAGAGTTACGGTGAAAGTAGTTCCATAATTTAATTTACTTTTCACCTTAAGTTTACCATTATTTATTTTTACAAATTCATTACAAATAATTAATCCCAATCCTGTTCCTTTTTCTTTTAAAGCACCCGGTGTTGAAACCATTTTGTCAATCTTAAAAAGTTTAGCAATGTTATTTGACTCAATTCCCATTCCATAATCAGTTATACTTATATCTAACTCATTGGTATTCTTTTCAATATTGATATCAATGTTGCTATTAACTTCAGAATATTTAATGGCATTTGATAACAAATTTCTAATTACGGTCATAATCATATTCTTGTCGGCAAAAATTAAATATTCTGTCTTAGCGTTAAAGTTTAAAATTATTGACTTTTGCTTTATACTTTGGTGGAATAGATTCACACATTCTTGAATAATTTCGTTGACCGGAAATAGGATAGGAAATTTATCAATGCTCCCTGATTGAGTCCTTGCCCATTCTAAAAGGTTCTCAAGGAGATTATATATATGTGTTGATGATTGATGAATCAACGTTATATACTGTTTTATTTCTTCTTGTGTATGATTGTCATAATCGTCAGACATTAGATTGCTTAATCCTAAAATTGCATTAAACGGATTTTTAAGATCGTGAGCCATAATACTAAAGAACTTATCTTTAGCAGCAATTGCTTCCTTTAGTTTCGACTGTGAATATTTAAGATCTTTTTCAGTTTTTCTTATTTCAGTAATATCAATAATAATTCCAAGAATACCCAGTAGTTTATCATTTGAATCAACAATTCCCTTTCGATAACAGATCACATAATGTTCCAAATTATTACTAAAAATCATGCTACCTTCATTCCTAATTAATCCTTTTCCAGGATTTCCAAAAAGTTTAGTTGTATTGCAGGATAAGTTTGTTTTAATATTAATTTCAGATAGGTTTATTCCAATAAGATCGTCAACTTTTTTACCCGATATTTCTTCAAATGCATTATTGCAACCTAAAATATGGCTGTTTTTATTGGTATAAAAAACTGCATTGGGTATGGTGTTTAGTAAAGTTTCAGTAAAAGTGTATTGTTCTTTTAATTCTAAATTTGAAATTTCTATAAGTTCTTTTTGATCTTCAATTTCTCTATTTTGAAGCATTAATTTTTTGTTAAACTTATGTTGTCTTTTTAAACTTATATAAAGTATAGCAGCAATAAAAAATATTACGATAATAAAAAGAATAAAAAATAATTTTTCTATAATTTGCTTCTTTAAATCTTCAGATCGAACGGTTTTTAACTTTTTAATTTCTTTTTCGTGTTTATTTGTTTGATTTCTAAATTCAATTTGAAGTTCTGAAAGTTTCAATTCTTCTTTTTTGCTTGCTTCTCTTAAGCTATCCGATATTGCTTTCACATACAATTGGTTTTCATAGGCTAATTTATAATTGTTTTTAGCCGCATATACTTTACTCAGATTGATATATAAATCTTCTAATAAGCCTGAAACATTTGCCTTTTTAGCATATGAAATTGCAATTTTTAAATTTTGAATAGCTTTATTTGAATTATTTGTTTCGGTATAAAAAGAGCCAAAGGAAGAATATGAATAAGCAAGCCCGTATAAATCATTTAGTTTTATATTTTGTTGTAAGCCTAAATCATAATAATAGTAGGCTGAATCATAGTTTTGTTTTATGGTATAAATATATCCAAGTGTTTGATATAAAAGAGGATCTGAAGTAATGTCACTAATTTGTTTATTTAAACTCATGGCTTTTCTAACATATAAAATAGCTTCATCATATCTTTTTAGTTCAATTAAAATGGATGCAATATTATTGAATGAATTTGCCACGCCTTTTAAATCGGCAATTTTATTGTAGTATTCCAATGCTTTATAATAGTACATTAAGGCGTTATCATTATTTTTAAGTAAGTCATAAATAATACCAATATTGTTACTAAGGTTACCAAGTATACTATAGTCATTTAATTTTTCAGCTAAGTCTAAGCTCATTAAATAATTTTCTAAAGCTTTTTGACTATTACCGGTAATATCGTATATAACACCAATTAAGTTATATGTATTTGCTAATGATACCGAATCTTTTGTATTAATAAATTTTGGAACTGATTTTAGTGCATTATCCATTGAATTTACAAACTCACCAGTGAACGAAAATGCATATGCTTTTATGTAAAAGAATCTTCCCCAAAGGTTTTCATCGTTTGTGTTTTTTAATAATTGTTCTATCTCAAACAATATCTCTGATGCTGTGTTAAAGTTGCCCTGTAAAATGTTGCATCTTGTTTTTTCAATAAGAACAAGAATTTCATCTTTGCGCTTATTGTTATTTTTTGCAAGATTAGAAGCAATCTCAATGTATTTAAATGATTTATTTAAATCATTATTTTCCAGATACGAAATTAATTTAATATAGGATGAAATTTTGTTTTCGTAGTTGTTTTCATATATGATAACATTTAATATACTGTCTTCGAAATTCGATTTAAGCGTATCATTTCCACACATATATAATGATGCAAATAATAAAACGAATAATAATTTGATCGATTTTAGCATATTAATTGGTAAATAGTTGCTAAATGTGAATTATATTTATACTCAAAAATATAATTTTTTAGCTGGCTTTCCTAGCTCTTATTCAATGATAATAAAAAACATGTTAATATTATTTTTCTTGTTCTGACCATATTAAAGCACTTGCTCCTAAAAGGGCTGCATCTTCACTTAATTCAGAAGGAAGAAGTTTAATTTTATTTTTAAAAATTGAAAGCATATATTCTTCTTTGTAATATTCCACGTAGTCAATTAATAATTTCCCGGCATTGGCTAATCCTCCAAAAAGGAAAATAGCTTCAGGACTTGTAATTGCTGATATGTCGGCAATTGCTTGACCCAATTTTTCTCCGGTTACTCTAAATGTTTCTAAGGCAATTTCATCGCCATTTTGAGCTGCAATGGCAACATCTTTTGATGTTAATTTTGTAAAGGGAATATCGCGTAATTTACTAGGTTTAACTTCCGATGCCAACAATTCGTAAACCGTACGTACTAAACCCGTTGCTGAAACATAGGTTTCTAAACAACCCATGCGTCCACAGTTGCATTTTCTTCCACGCGGTTCAACAATAATATGTCCCAGTTCACCCGCAAAACCATCGGAACCATATAATAGATTACCGTTAATAACTATTCCACTTCCTAAACCAGTTCCCAAGGTTATTACTATAAAATCTTTCATGTTTTTTGCTCCCCCATAAATCATTTCACCTATGGCAGCAGCATTAGCATCATTTGTAATAATAACAGGAACCTTAAAATGCTGTTTGAGTAGTTTTGATAATTCTATTCGGCCTTTCCAACGTAAATTAGCTGCTTGCTCAATACAACCTGTATAATAATTACCATTTGGAGCTCCAACACCTATTCCAATGAGTTCAAAATCATCACCAATAGAACTTAATCCAATTTTTAGTTCATTGCTTATATCAGAAATGTAATCTTCAATATTTTCTCGTTCTTGGGTGGGTATGGAGTTTTGAAAAATGATATTTCCGTTTTGATCTACTATTCCAAAAGCTGTATTTGTGCCTCCTATATCAATTCCAATGGCAATTTTATTCATTACTTACTATTATTTAATGAGTGGGCTAAAATAATTAATAATTGATACAAAAAAACAGAAATTACTCTATAATTTTTAATTCAGTTCGTCTGTTTTTTGCTTTTCCCTGTTCGCAATCGTTTGAGGCTATTGGATATTTTTCACCGTACCCTTTAAATGTTATATGATTTTCAGAATTGATTTTGGCAGAAAGATAGTTGTAAACGGCTTTTGCTCTTTTCTCCGACAATGATAAATTATATTCTGAATCTCCCTGATTATCGGTATGTCCACCTATTTCGATCGAAATTTTTGGATTATGCTCAAGAAATTCTTGTATTTTTAATAACTCGGTATTTGATTCTGGCAATAATTCGTAGGAATCGGTGGCGAAAAATATATTTTCAAGTATAACTTTTTGGCCGGGTTGCACTCTATCAAGTTCTATATTAAGTTCATAAGGATTCAGATATGAATATTCTTCTGATAGCTTAAATGATTCAGATTTGAACAAATAACCCAATTTAGTAACATGCAAAGCATAATTTTTACCAATTGGAAGACACATTAAATATCGGCCTGAAATAGAGTCTGATTCAATAAACATTATAGTATCTAATGTTTTTAGCAATAATAACTGTAATTCAGCTTTTAGCGCTTTTTTATTTTCATTGTCAACTATTTTTCCAGAAATATAGGAGACAGGTTTGGGTTTTGCTTTTTCAGGTAGATTAAAATAATAAATGTTTCTTGAGCTACTATTTATGTTTGATGAGTAATATGCTTTATCACCCATATTATCAACAACTAATCCAATTTCATCGGCATAAGTATTAATAGGATAACCTAAATTCTGTGGTTTTTCCCATTGGTTATTTTCTAATTTACGAGTGATAAATAAATCACTTTTTCCTAAACCTTTATGGCCATTTGAACTGAAATAAAAAGTTTCATTATCAGGATGAATAAATGGTGAAACCTCGTCGTAATGCGTATTTATGGTTCTTCCTAAATTAATAGCTTTGGTCCAACTTCCATAGGCATTCTTATGCGACTTATATAAATCCATTCCACCTAATGATTCTGGTCTATCAGAAGAAAAATACAAAACCCTGCCATCAGACGATAAGCTGGGTTGTTTTTCAGAATATTTCGAATTAATAATTTTACCTGCATTTTCAGGCTCTGACCAACCCGTTTCTGTTTTATGTGAGAAGTATATATCACATTTCCCATATCCATTTTTGCGGTTACATCCGGTAAAAACGATGGTTGTACCATCAGCTGAAAGTTGCTGAGCCCCTTCGTTGCCTGAACTATTAATGGGAGAGCCAAGAGCTTTTCCTTGGGTCCAATTTTCATTCTGGTAATAACTTATATAAAAATCTTCTTGATGAGCCAGTTGTCCTGTAATGGTTCTTTTACTGCTATCCAGAAACATTTCTGTATAAACCAAGGTTTTTCCATCAATGGATAGGGAAGGCCAATACTGGTCATTTTCATTATTAATGTTTTCACTTATGGGAATGGGATTAAACGCAACGGGATGGTTTACTAATTCGATGGCGAAAACGCATTTTTCAATATAGTTTTTAGCTTTTTCTACGGTAGCTATTTTTCCAACTCCTTTTTCGATATGTTTTGTAAAATTTATTTTCGACTGTTCGTAAAGTCCAGAATTCCATTGTGCAACCGCCAAATTAAAAATCTGATAGATAAAATAATTTTCATTTATTGCTATCGTTTTTTCAAGGTTTTTGCATTCATTTTCATAATCTTGTAAACTTCGGTACACTTCAGCTTTTAACAAATATGCTTCAATAAATTGATCGTCCTTTGCTATGGCTATATCCAGATACGAAAGGCAACCGTCAAAATTATAGTTATTTAATTCAGTAAGTGCCAACTCATAGTTTTTTATCGCTTTTTTTGATTTGCTAGCATAGCTGTTTTGACCGTTAATTGAGGTGGAATGTATAAGAAATGAAGCAAAAAGAACCAATATAATTTTATTCATATTAAAGTAATAGTTTTTTGTTTAGGTTTGAGCTGAACCATTATACCTGAAATCCGATAACTAAAATATCATCTACCTGCATGGAGTCTCCTTGCCAGTCAGTAATAGTTTTATGTAATAGTTCTTTTTGTTTTACCATTGATAATTGATGATTGTCAATTAGCAATTTCTTGAAATTTTTGGTCATAAACTTACGTTGCTTTGGTCCACCTATTTGATCTTGAAAACCATCTGAAAACATATAATAAACATCACCTTTTTTAACATCAATAATATGATTTGTAAATTCGTGCTCTTTAAAATATACCGAAACGGGTTGTCTGTCGGCTTTCACAATTTCAAGCTCCTTGTTACGAATAATGTAAAGTGAATTGAATGCACCGGAATATTGTATTTGATCATTTTCAGCATCTATCACACAAATAGACAAATCCATGCCATCTTTTTGAGTAGAACCAGTATCTGTTTGGCCCAAGGTCAATTTAATTTTTTCACGCAAATGATTTAAAATTTCACTGGCTGTTGGATCTTTAACTTGACTTGTAATCTCACCTAAGAATGAAATTCCTAACATGCTCATAAATCCACCGGGGACTCCATGTCCTGTGCAATCTGCTGCAACAAATACCATTTTATTTCCAACAGGTTTAAAGAAATAGAAGTCGCCACTTACAATATCGCGTGGCATAAATAAAATAAAGTGATTAGGTATCATGGCTTCAATAATCTCATCGTGTGGAAGCATAGCTGTTTGTATACGTTTTGCGTAGCGAATACTTTGGGTTATTT
Organism: Salinivirgaceae bacterium; assembly: GCA_016342715.1. Taxonomy (GTDB): domain Bacteria; phylum Bacteroidota; class Bacteroidia; order Bacteroidales; family SZUA-534; genus JAEINW01. Next base: position 18,983 of record JAEINW010000028.1, read on the forward strand.
CGTCGTGCTGCTTTTCAATATGTGATTTTTGATCCTCAATGGTTTTGGTCCGTTCTTTAACTTTTTGCTCTAATATTTCTTTGTCACGCTTTAATTTAATTAAACGAATTCTAAAAAATAACCATGCCCCAGCAATTACAAGCAATATAATTATGAATACAAAAACAGCACTTTGTGTAAAAGGTTTTGAAACTTGCAAATCGATTGAATTCAATTCAACAATATTTCCAAAACTATCCATGGCCTGAATCTTCAAATTAAATGTTCCTGGTGGGATGAAAGGTATTTGAACCACTGGATTAGCTGACCATGGCTCCCAATTCGAGTGAATGCCATCTAATTTATGTCGGAACAAAACACCATTTTGTTTTAAATAAAACGGACTACTATTATGTATCAAAAGATTATTATCAGAAGGTGAAAGGTTTATTTCAGAAACTTTTGTGAAATAATTCATGCTCGATTTAACCTCCATTAGTTGAATTTCTGGTTTTTGTACGGAATAATTCGAATTGTTAATTTTTATTACTTCATTAGCTTCGTTTATTAACCAGATTTCACCTGCAGCGTTCACATCAATGTACCGTAATTCTTTGTACAGGCCTAATTTACTTAATTGATTATTAGAAATTTGAGAATTGTCGTTGGCAAAAACTTTCCAATTATCATCTTCATATTTCCAGGTGTAATTTGTTTGTGTGGATATTACGTAGGAATGCTCCTTGCTTTCATTTTCAAGCTCTAATTCGCCATCGCTTGTAAATGTCCACGTTGCATTGGTTGTAAATACCCTTGTTTTGCCTTCAATTCGTTTAACAAAAAAGGTCATACCCGCAGCTTCATCCATCTCAATTTTTTGAAGTATTTTAATGTCTTTACCTATTAATTCTGCTCGCACCATCATGTTATCAAGTCCAAGTGCCCACTGATTGTTATCTTCAAATGCTATAGATAAAATATTAATGCTGGTTGTTTGGGCAAAATGATCGAGTTCCCATTTTCCTTTTTGACGGAATACTTTATAGATGCCGTTATTGGTACATATGTAGGCTTCTTTAAAATTTGCAGAATAATAAATATCATTTATATATGCTGAAAGTATTTTTTCAGATTTTTTCCCTGAAACTGCATACAAACCATTATTACCAGCTACAAGCAAGTAATTTTGGTAGGGAACCAACTGAGTACATTTATCAGTCATGCCATCAACCAGCTTAAAATAATGGCTTACCGACTTCAAGCTGCGTTTTTTAATTTTCTTAATTTTTGATTTCCGAACCACCTTTTTTTGATAGCTTTCTTTTTGAGTGCTTTGAGTTTTAGATTCAGATTTATCTGTTGTGGATTTATTTCTCTTTGATAAAAATCCAAATATTCCCCTGTTATTATCATCATCTTCGGTGGATTGTTGATCGACTGCTTCTTTTTCAGTTTGTTCTACAGGAAACTCCACTGTTACATTTACTGGAACATTTACCGAAACAGTAAATTCGTTGTAATCTTTAATTTCTGACAATAAAAAGAGACCATCGCTTGAAGCAACATACAATTGGTCGTTAAAGCTCGAAACTGCAATCGGATGTCCTTTTAATCCAGGATAAAAACTAAAGTTTTCAATGCCAATATTAAAATCTAAGCGACTAATTCCAAATTCGTGCGAGGCCCAAATAGCATTTTGATTATCAATAAAAAAAGTACGAATTTCATCATCGGCTAATCCATTAAAATAGCTTACTTGTTTAATAACTTCACGTTTGTTAATGTCAACCAAGGCAATACCTCCAGCCAAACTACTCAATAACATAAGTGAATCGTTGTACAATTGTCCTTCAACCACCATGTTGTTATCAAAGAAAGCCGATGTTTTAATGCTTTTTGTTTTAAACGATTTTCCATTAAATGTGTAATAGGTATTTTCATTAGTACCTAAAATTACGGTATTGTCATTTAAACTAACCGTATACGCAAATTCATCAACCGGGAAATCAGCCGATAAATTTTCAATAAGTTTGCCATTCTCAATAGTGTACAGAAAATAATCCACTATAAAAAAAAGTTGGTCGTTTAAAATGAAAGTTTCGTTTATGGTTACATCTTCAATTTCAATTGAATCAATAAGTTGTTGGGTTTCAGAATTAAAACTTAATATTATGGAAGATGATAAAACATATGTTATTCCCTTATGAGTAATGATTTTTGAAAATGAGTTATCATCAATTTCATTTATGGCTCTGTATTCATAATTTGAATAGCCATTTCGAACAAGCATCCCAATTTTCTTATAGCCACTAATCCAGAAAGAATCATCTCCTACATTTTTCTCAATCGAAAGCGGAGTAAAAGGTAGTTTAATTAAATTTTGGTTTAATCCATCGAATATAACTACACCATTAGCAACACCCAATAACATTAAATTGTCAGCATCTTGATTAATAGCCCAACACCATTTTTCAGCTCTGTTATTTAGTTCAAAATTAGATATATATAAGCCACTTTGTGTTTGTCCTAATAGTAAAATTGGAAAGTATAAAATAAATTGTAAAATCAGCTTTTTCATAAAGTCGAGTTTATTTGATTCCCGGTTTAAATTAACCATTAAAGTTAAACAATAAATAATAACCACTGGGCTAATGATTTGTTATTTTTTTTGATCGATGGGTTTGAGATGGTATTCACAAATGTTTATTGAGAATGTGATGAATTTAATTGAATACAACGTTAAATTTATTTTTAATGAACTGAATATGATTGAATAAATAATTGTAAATTTCATAAAAAATTAAAACTTATTTATGATGAAAAAAGCAACATTATTTCTGGTAATTGCCTTTGTTTTTGCAAGCATTTCATCAGTAAATGCGCAAAAAAACAAATTTGAAAAATCGGTTGAAAAAGACGGTGTAACTTTTCTTTATAAATGGAAACCTTCTGAACTATTTAAAAAGGATAGCCCTTTAGCTTTGGTTATTAAAATTGAGAATAAAAATGAATATGATATTAAAGCTAATTTTGAAGTTATTTATTATTGGAAATTAGAGCCCAAAGCTACTAGTAATGAGCAGGAAGCCATAGTTAAATCGAAACAAATATTTACAAAAAACGTTAAAAAGAAAGGCTTTGATACCTATGAGTTTACCAAAGAAGAAATAAAAGATGACGAATTCTATTTTGATATAGTTGAAATAAAGATTGAAAAAATAGTTAAAGAGAAAAAATAATGATTAAAAAAATGAAATCAGACTTCAGGGGAATATTAACCTGGAGTCTTTTTTTAGCTTTAATTCTTTCATCAATTACGAATGTAATATTGTATAAAAAAACGGAAGCTTTTATTGCTAATGAATATTCCTTAATTGATTCAAATGGGGCAATAGTAAACCAATTAAAGACTATAAAATCGGAATTTAATAAATATAAAGGAATATCAGCAAAGCTTGATGAGACTATTAAAACAGCTAATCAAAAAATTGAGGAAAAGGAGCGAAATATACGTTTGTTATTAAGTGAAAAAAAGCTTAAGGAAGGTGAAAATAAAAAGCTAATTCAAGAAATTGACTCCATTAAGAATAAGTATTTTGATGTGATTGATTCGCTATTAATTGCCAGAGGAATGAATAAAGCATTAAATGAGACTCTTGATTTAATGACTGATAAAATTGATTTATTAAATTCAAAACTAGGCGTTGCCAGCAAATTGAAAATTGATAATTTAATTGTTAAACCTTTAAAAAAGAGTTTTGCCAATAAAGAAGCGCTTACTGCTCTTGCAAAGCGAACTACAAAACTTAAAATATGTTTTGATGTAATGGATAATGCTGCAAGAGATACGGAAGTGCTTGATTTGTATATTAGAATAATAAGCCCTAATGCCGAAGTTCTAACTTCGGGGAGTAATTTAACATTTGTGCATCCCGATATTAAACAAGAAGTTTCATACACTCTTTTAAAGACTGTTGATTATAAAAAAGAAAAAATCAATGTTTGTTTGAATTGGGAAGAAACTGCAAAATATACCCCAGGCTTATATATTGTTGAAGTATTTACAAAAAAGAACAAGCTTGGTACAGTTACTTTTTCGATAAAATAGCATAAGCACTTCGTATTCAAATTAAAATGAGCTCTTCTTTCTTTTTGGAGTTAGCTTATTTTATATTTGTGCCCTTAATTATTATAGCAATTGGTTTATTAATGAAACTTAAAAAAATAATTCTTTATATATTTTTCGCACAACTTTTTTCTTTTTCATTATATGCGCAAAAAGAGTATAAGGTTCATCAAATAAATTTTGAAGGGAATGCTACTATTCCCAGTGAATTGCTTTTAAAACAATTAAATACGCAAACAAAAAAGAAATATGAACGCTTATTATTTTGGAAAAAATTTCCAGAGTTTGGATCATTTATTTTGCTGAATGATGTGGCGCGATTAACAAAGTATTATCAGCGAAACGGCTTTCTAAACCCTGAGATTACCTATAAATTGGACACCTTACCCCATAGAAAACACATTAACATTCATATTCTAATTAAGGAAAATAATTTTGTTAGAATTAAAGATCTTAACTACAATTATGTGGCCGATACCATTAATTTTGGTTTTATTGATTCGATAAAATTTAAATTACCCTTAAAAAAAGAGGATAGGTTTGTTGACGATAATGTTTATAAAACAAAAACCATAGTATTGCACGAACTATCAAATTTGGGATATCCTTTTTCAAAGGTTGGTTTTCAAATAAATATTAGTGACAGCAACAAATTTGCAAACATTAATTTTTCTGTGGAACCAAAGCAAAAATCATATTTTGGAAATGTTTCTATTTCTGGGGATTCTATAGTTCCAAAGAAATTTATTTATAAATATGTAAGCTTTAGTGAAGGCGATTTATATTCTCAAAAGAAAATTGATAATTTACAGAGCAAGCTATTTGATACAGAGTTGTTTCAATTTGTAGTTATTCGATCGGTAAAAGATAGTGTGAAAAACAACCTTATTCCAATTGAAATTTACCTTAAAGAATTACCTCATTGGACACTTGAAGCAGGAGCCGGATATGGAACAGATGATCGTTTTAGAGTATCGCTTTTAGTTACCCGCTTAAATTTTTTGGGTGGCACACGTAAGTTAATCTTCAAGGCGAAAACTTCGTATTTTATTCCTTATAGTTTTGAACTTAAATTCATTCAACCCGATTTATTTATTCAAAATCTTGATTTTGTGCTGAGTCCTGTTTTTTCTCGTGAAAAAGAAGAAAGTTACACCATTGGCAGATTGGGGACAGGCTTTAATTTCATTTATTACTTAAATAAAAAATCGAATGTTAGTTTTACCTATTCAATTGAACGCATTGACCTAAACGAAATAGTAAATTTGCAACTAACAGAATCGGAAATAAAGCGTAGTAATTCTGCTATAATAGGTGGCTATCAGTATAGTTCTACAAACAATATTTTTAACCCAACGCAAGGCTATAAATTTAATGCAAACGTGGCATACAATGGATTTGGTTTTAATCAGGATTTTCAGTTTTATAAAATTGATATATCAAATATTAAATATTTTTCGCTTTCAACAAATGTTGTTCTGGCAGCAAAAGTAAAAGCAGGGGTATTACAAACTTTTAAAAAGGAATCGCATACGCCTATTGGCGAACGGTATTATATGGGTGGAGCATCTTCATTGCGAGGTTGGGGTAGGAATGAAATTTCACCAATAAGCACTAACGGGTTTGCTGTGGGCGGAAATACTATGATTGAAGGGAGTTTGGAGTTGCGTTTCCCCATTTATGATATTTTTGGAGGCGCTGTTTTTGTAGATGCAGGTAATGTTTGGACCGATTCATACGCTATATATGCAAATGCATTGCATTACAACACTGGGCTCGGGATACGTATTAAAACACCCATTGGACCCTTTCGATTCGATATGGCAACTCCCATAATTAATGATGCCTTAGGTTTTCAATTTTTTATTTCCATTGGTCATGCTTTTTAATTGCGCTATTGAATGATAAAAAAAATAAGTAAAATATTACTACTCATTATATCTTCACTGTTTTTGGTGCTGGTGTTTTTGTTCTTTTTAGTAAAAATTGGGCATTTTAACCCATATCTTGCTAAAACAATAGAAAGAATAGCTACTGAAAATATAAAGGCCGATGTCAAAATTGAAAGTATTTATGGAGATATTTTTTCACGAATTGGGATAAAAAACCTTGAAATAAACTACCATTCCGATACGGTTTTGTTTTGTAGTAATATTCAATTAGCATATTCTTTAAAAGATATTTTTTCTAAAAAAATAGTTGTTGAAGATTTGATTTTCAGTAATATGTACATGGGCTTGAAGCAGGAGCCAGATTCAATTTGGAATGTATTACATGCTTTCACATTAATTGAAACTAAGGATACCAGCACTGGATCTTTTGATTGGCCCATTGTATTAAATCATGTGAAGCTTAATAATTTTTACATGGAGGTGTTGCCTTTGATTGAAAACACGGCTATTCCCAAATATATAGAGTCAAATATCGGTTTTACTGCCTTTGTGTTAAAGGATTCGGTAAGCATTAACCTTGATTCGGCTACACTATTAACTATAAATCCCGATTTTGAAATAATTAATTTGAGCGGAGCCATACAAATAAATACTCATGGATTGCTTTGGCAGGATGCTGAACTTGAATTAAATAATACCGAAGGTATTAGCCATGGAAACATAGATTTTTCTAAAAACAACTCCCTTAGAGCAAACGCAATTTTAAGCCCTTTTAATATGGAGGATTTTGCTGCATTTTTTCCTGATCTGAAATTTTATGGCAGTCCCGATATTGAATTGAATATTTTCGGAAATGAAGAAAAATATGAAGGTAAATTAACAATTAAGCAAGATGATCAGGAAATTTATTTGAGTGGCTGGCTTGAAAATTTTAGTAAAGCTCCAGTATACGATATCAATTTATCGATGAATAAGTTAAATGGAGCTTACTGGACACAAAATGAAGATTATGAATCGGATATATCGGGTAAACTAACTATTAAAGGAAAATATTTTGATAAGGAACGCAGTCAAATAAGCATAGATGGAAAGTTTGATGGTATAAATTATGACGAATATAGTTTTGAAAATTTTTACCTAAATGCGACGAAAAATAATCAACAAATTAATGGAACCGTAAAGTCAAAAACATGGATGGGCGATGTAAATGCAACATTCAAGCTATCAAATATTTTTGATCATCCAAACTATGAACTTTTTTGCTCTTATAAAAATTTGAATTTGGAAAAAATACCTGGAGTGGAACTGGTGAAAACAAACTTAAATGGTAATATATCAATAAATGGAGAAGGTAGTACCCTTGAAAATTTGAATACAGCAATTCGTATAAATTCAACTGCTTCGAGCCTATTAGATTATCCGATAAACGATTTTACGAGTACAGCAAGTTATAAAAATGGTAGGTACCGTTTTGATGGATTGCATTTTGATAGTCCTTATTTTATGCTTAATGCGCATGGGAAGGGGGATTTCAATGAAGAGAACGATATTCAATTCGATTTTGAACCACGGAACATTTATGATTTAGTTTCGCAATATGAAATACCTATTTATCATTTAAATGGCTCTATTAAAGGACAGATCTCTGGCAATATTCATTCCTTAAAAGGAACTTTTGATTTGGCTTTACATCAAATTCAGTACGATTCTATTTATGCTGATAAAGTTATCGCTACTATTGAAGGAACATTGAAGGATAGCCTTTATGATGGAAATATTTCATTCTTTGGCAATAATATTAATTATAATGGCTTTACAATTAAGCAAATAGATTTAAAAAATAAGTTTTCCAATAATTTAATTGTAGCCGATTTAAATGTTCAGATTAATGATTCACTGAACGGACAATTTTCCGGATCTGTTAAAGGATTTGAAAACCCCTTAATTCTTTTAGACACACTCAACATAAATTACCTCGATAATCATTGGATCTTAGGCAGCGAAGCCACTTCAATAGCTTTAAACTCCGATTACATTACCATTAATCAATTTGAATTGGTGTCAGAAAATCAAAAATGCAAAGTGCATGGCAAATTTACCTTTGATGGGGAAGAGGATATTTCAATTACCTTAGAAAAAATACAAATACAAAAATTACCACTTAGTAAATTTATTCCAATACCATTGTCTGGATATTTATCTTCTGATATTCAATTGCTGGGTACGGCCGATCATCCCATAATACGTAGCAAACTAGCATTGAATCAGCTGCTTGTTGATACTTATGAAATTGAAGGTGTAAGAGCCCAAATAAATTATGAGAATGAACTCATAAGTACTACCAGCGAAGTGAACTCAAAATTGCATAAATTGGTTAAAGCCTCTTTAAATATACCTGCACACATAAGTTTTAATGATGAAATGTATTTGTTAAATGATCAACCTGGATTTTCAGGATCTGTGAAATTTGACAGTCTCGATTTGCGTAAAATATATATGTTCTATCCTTTGGAATACATATCGTTAAGTGGATTTGCATATGCAAATATGAATGTGTCGAATACCATTAACTCGCCCATGTTTAATGGTGTTTTAAAGCTTAGCACAGGGACCTTTGAAAACAAAGCTTTTGGTGCATACTATCGCGACATTCAGTTGGGATGTAACATTGAAAACAATACGATTTATGTAAACAAATTCAGTGTTCTTTCAAATAAAAAAGGAACCTTTTCAATGGACGGTGTCATTGTTATGAAGGATTATTTGTCACCTCTTCCTGATGATTTTACCTTAAATTTAAAAGCTGAAAATTTTCAAGCCTTAAAATCAAACCGGGTTGAATTAAAATTTTCTTCGAATTTAACTTTGAAAGGACCATTTTTAACGCCTCAGTTTTTTGGGGATATCCAAGTCGTACGATCAAGAGTAAATGCGGATTATTTTGGCAACTATATGAATCAAAAAACCGACGACCCCATTCCACCTTTATTGCTTACTGCTTTGAATGATACTTCTGAAAGTAGCGTAAGCAATGATTATGACAAATTTGGAATTAAGCTTTATGGAACTAATTTTTATAAGCATTTGAATGGACAAGCCACCTTAAAAATTCCTGGTAATACATGGATAAAAGGTAAGGATATGAATTTTGAATTGGAGGGTTCATTGCAAGCCATAAAATCATCAGAAAATTTAGATTTATTTGGAACCTTAAAAGTTAAACGTGGCTTTTATAAGATTTACGGAAAAAATTTTAATTTTTCTAAGGGAGAACTCACTTTTACTGGAGGAAAGGATATAAATCCGATGGTGAATTTTATTATTCTTTATAAATTCAGAGATATTGAAAGCAATTTACGGCAACTAACACTAATTGTTACTGGACGTTTGATGCAACCAGTTATGCAATTTAAATTGGATGAAAAGGTATTGGATGAAAAGGATGCCGTTGCCTATATTGTTTTTGGTAAAAGTGTAAACCAATTGAGTGATAATCAAAAAAATAAATTGATGGGTGGTGAAAATATGGCCATGAATTTTGCCTTTGAAGAGCTATCTAATTTATTGAAACAAAATATAAAATTTGCTTCTTATCTCGATGTGGTTGAGATTAGTGGAGACAATTCATGGAAAAACCAAAATGTTGCCATTGGAAAATATATAACCAATAATTTATATTTGGGATACGAGCATACATTCTCCGTCGATAAAAAAACGAAAACCATAAACTCAGAGAAATTAATGCTCGATTACCAGTTATTACGCAATGTTATTTTAAAGGCCACCAATCAGAGCACTAATTCGGGATTTGATATGATTTATAAGAAAAGTTGGAAATAAAAGTTGATGGTTCTTGCCTAAAATATTATAAAATTTATACTATGTAATACTTACTTATTGTAACTTGTGTAAAAAAGTAATAATGGGGGTTTCAATCTTTTTTATTGTAATAGGGCTTATTTTATTAGTAAAAGGAGCTGATTTTTTTGTGAATGGTGCTTCATCGCTGGCAAAAAGATATAATATTTCAGAATTAGCCATAGGTTTAACTGTTGTAGCATTTGGAACATCTGCACCTGAAATGATTGTTAATGTGGTGGCTTCAGTACAAAATCATCAAGAAATTGTATTTGGAAATATTATTGGTAGTAATAATTTTAACCTTTTTATAATACTTGGAATTACGGGTTTAATTACGCCATTAGTAGTTCAATCGCAAACAGCTTGGAAAGAGATTCCCTTTTCTTTTCTAGCAATTGTAGTTTTGTATTTTTTGGTAAATGATCAATTGCTTGGAATTGTACCTGCAAATATGCTAAGTAGGATAGATGGACTAGTTCTTCTATTTTTTTTCGGGGGGTTTATATATTACATATACAGGCAATTGAAAATTGATAAGACAACTCCCGTGGTGACATCAAAATCAATGTCAAATTTTAAATTATGGGCATCTATTTCAGGGGGACTTTTAGGATTGATTATAGGCGGAAAGCTTGTTGTTAATTATGCAGTTTCTCTTGCTCAGATACTTCATATTAGCGAAAAAATAATTGGATTAACAATTGTTGCGGTAGGAACATCTTTACCCGAATTATCAACGTCTGTTGTAGCTGCATTAAAAAAGAACAGTGATATTGCTATTGGAAATATTATTGGTTCAAATATTTTTAATATATTATTGGTTTTATCGGCTAGTTCTTTGGCACGACCTATAAGTTATAATACAACTTTTAATACCGATATTTATTTATTAGCAGGAGGCACCATACTCTTATATTTATTTATGTTTAGCGGAGGCCGCAAAAAACTGGATAGATGGGAAGCAGGGATACTTTTTTTAATTTACCTAATTTACATTTGGTTAGTAATAATAGATAAAATTTAATGAATAAAACGAAGTGTCAATTCTAGATAAAATTGACCCTTCGTTATAATAGTACTAATCCAGCATTTTTTCTTGAATAATTTCTCCTTTTACATTCATGCGAATAATTTTTGATTTTGCTCCTTTACTAACTCGAAAGCGGTAAATGGTTTCTGGCCATTCAGCCGATTCTATTTTTTCTTTCATGGGAGAAATCTTCCAATCGGCATATTTTGTTTCTTTTAGCGCTTCCAAAAGTTTTAACGGCAAACCATTGAGCTGTGTTCTGGTTTCGTACCAATACGCATAGCGGTTGTAAATGGCTCTGCTTAGCTCACCAGGATCGGCAATAAATTCAACTTCAAAAAAGTTGGGTTGTTCATAGGTGTAAATAACAACAGTTCTGTTTCCGTACCAGTCTCTGTACCAACCACTACTCATATCGTTGTACCAATAGGTAAGGTGGGTAACATACCAGCTTTTTACCAACACGTCGGGGTATTGTGTTTTAAACGAATTTAGAATAATTTTAGGTATGGCCTTTTCGCTTGCCGGACGGCGTAATTCATAAGCATTTTGTCCAAATGACATTGAAAAACTCATGAAAAATAATACACTAATTATTAAAATCTTTTTTATCATAACTGTTTAACTTTAATTAAAAAATAACATTATACTTTTAAGGGGCGTTTTGGATCGCCAGCTAAATATAAAGTTTGTGTTGGGAATGCGAATTCAATACCTTCTTCATTAAATTTATTTAAAATGGCAAAATTTATTTTTTCAGTAAATGCTACATAATCCCAGTATAATGCTGGATGATACCAATAGATCATTTTTATATTCAAAGAATCACTATTGAATTCATCAAAAAATACTCGTGGAGGAAAATCTGGATTCATTCCTTCGTGCTTATCCAATAACCCTTTTATGATATCAATGGCTCGTTGTACTTTTTCAGGGGGTGTGTCGTAAGTAACGGTAATATTAGCTGCCCTTTTTATATAGGGCCTTTTTCCAATATTTTGAATGGTTTTATTGGCTAGCTCACCGTTGGGAATTGAAATAATATGCCCATCAAAATTTCTAATTTGGGTGCTTCTTAAACCAATGGTTTCAATCATTCCATCGTGCCCATCAATTACGACTCTTTCACCAATTTTAAAAGGCTTGTCGCCTACAATAACAAACGAGCCAATAAAATGCTTTATAGTATCTTGGGCTGCCAGGGCAACGGCCAATCCACCAATTCCAAGTCCGGCTATAATCGATGTAATGGGTTTGTCGCTTAAAATTTGAATTATTTGAAGCAGTACAAAAATTATTACAACAACTCTCAAGCTCTTTTTAATAACAGGAAAAAATAGCTTATTTAACTCCGATTCCGATTTTTCAGTTAAGTTCTCGAACCAGATGCCAGGAACTTCGGTTAGATTATATAAAAACAAGCCAATTGAAAGGGTTATTAAAACACTTTGTGTGGTATTAATTATACTGTTAAATTCTGCTGGAAAATTTAAAAAGTAAAAGCAAAAAACAATTCCCAAACAGATGAGTAATAAAGTTGCTGATTTTGAAATGGCTTCTAAAAAAGCAGCATAAAGAGGTTTTTCAGCCAGTAATCTTTTTCGAGAAATTTTGTGAACAATGTATTTTATTATTTTTCCTATAAAGAATAGGCCTATGATTACAATAAACAGAAACCCCATTTTGTAAATTCCATTTTCTGTTCCTGTTTGTCTAATTAGTTCAATAAAATTCATAAGTTGTTTTATGTTAATTTGCTATTAAATTCCTTTTAACAAGCGGCCAAATATATCGGCACCGGTAATAATTCTTTTACTCGTTTTGCCCCAAATTAATACAATGTCTTTTTCAAGAGGTAAGTCTGAATTTGCATCTGATTCACCTTTTAGCTTTTTTATTAAAAAATCAAGTTTTACACTTTCATCAGTAATAACCACGGGAACATGGCAATAGGTACTTATGTTTTCGAAGGTTTCGTAAAAAAGACTGGCACGTACAAAGCCATCGGCATCTAAAACCAATTTAGGCGTATCATTTTTATCGGTAAAAATAACCCACTTCTCTTCCGATTTATTAATCCGTTGAATAAATGCATCATCGGGATCAATTTTATAATAGGGAAAAATTAGATGATTGTCCTCGGATTCCAAGGTAATAATACTGTCGGGATTAATAATTTCACCTTCCTGGGTAACTTTTAAATCGTCGAGTGAGAAAAAGTTTATGGCTCCGGTTCCTTCAATGTGGTCAATTTCATTGTCCGACCCTTCCATGTGTTTTTTTATGAAAAGTTTAATGTTGTGCTCTGCAAAAAATTGAACCGATTCCTTTCCAAGCCAGGCATCTAAAATTAATGCACTTGGTTTAGCTACTGGAAATAATAAAATCTGATAAAACTTTAATACAGGCGCTAACAAGGAGGCCATTTTTAAAGCATTTCTTGAAAAATAGGCCTGGGGTATTATTTCACCAAATAAAGTAATTACAACTGTTGAAAAGCTAAAGGAAATCATGCCTGCCATAACCGAATCGGAAAGCAAGGTAAGCAGAACATTGATGCCCACATTTCCCCAAAGGATGGTTGTTAATAAAAAATTGGAATCTTTGCGCATTTTTAAAACCTGATGTGCACCAGTAGTGGGTGAAGCTTCTGCTTCAATTTCGAGCCGTAATCGTGTTAAGCTAAAAAAAGCTAGGTTTAGTCCCGAAAATATGGCCGATTGTGAAATACAAAAAACAATTCCTGCCCAAATATAAATTTCATTCATCTGTTTATTATCAATTTAAAGGTTAAAACCTTGCAATTTATCTTCGATGAGCTCGTAAGCTTCCTTCATTGCAGTTACTTTAGTTTAGCTTTGCTGAGCTCGTCCTTTGTCCTCGGTTCTATAAATATTTTTAATTTTTGAATATCGAACAAGGATTAACGATTTAAGATTTACGAAGTTGAAAAATTATTCTTTCCTTTTGTTTAATTAATCAGAATTCAACATTCGTTAACTTCTCTCATGAGCTTTGCGAATAATCGGTGTTCACTATTCATTTTTTTTGTTTAAGGAATTTCATTCCGATATTTATTAAAACTATGGATTTTCAATCCATTGTATTTATTTTTAATGGTCAGATGGAATATCCATGATAAACATTTTCGGTAGGTGCAATGTTTTTTGCATGGATAATTCATCGTTTAAAACCATTTGTTTTTTTTGAAAAATGCTAACATGACCAGCGCAACAGCAACCATTACTCCCCACATAAAAAAGTAACTATAATGGTATTGCAATTCGGGTACATATTCGAAGTTGGTACCATAAATACCTGCAATAAATGTTAAGGGAATAAAAATAGAAGCAAATATGGTAAGTACTTTCATAACATCGTTGGCCTTATTGCTCACATAGGTATGGTACATATTAACTTGATCACCAATCATGGTGTAATAGGTATCCACCGATTCATAAGCGTGTTCTACCAAATCACTTAATTCTTGAAAATAAATCAGGTTTTCTTTTGTAATTATTTTATGGCTCGATCGTAATATACGAGTCATTACTTCTTTAAGAGGGCGTATGGTTTTTCTAAAATAACTTAGTTCGGTTTTGTATTTAAATAGTGTATTACTGGTTTCTTTCTTGGCCTCAGTAATTTCTTTTTCTAATTCTTCAATATTTAGGCCCATTTGTTCTGCAATTATCAGGTAATGATCAACTAGGCAGTCAACCAATGAAAACAGCAAATAATCGGCGCTTGAATCTCGAATTTTCCCAATATCATTTCTTATGCGATCACGAACAGATTCAAAATGATCGCCTTTTTTTTCTTGAAAACTAATAATGGTGTTTTCGCAAATGATGAATGAGATTTGCTCAACAGAAATATTGTTTAATTCACGATCGTAATAAACCGCTTTTGTTACTAGAGTTAATGAGTTTTTATCTTCAAAATATTTTGCGCGCTGACCAGTATTAAGCACATTTTCAAGTGCCAGACCGGAAATTTTAAAATGCGTTTTTATTTTATCAATTAAGGCTATATCATGCAGTCCATCAATATTTAGCCAATTTATTTGATCGGGTTTAATATCATTAAATGCTTTTTCAATAGTAGTGTAGCTTTTTTCATTGATTTTTTCTTTGTTATAGGTAAACAAACGAATGGATGAGTTATCCATTTTTTGCTTGCCCAAAAAAATTAAACTTCCAGGAGCTGCGCCTTTTGCTTTATGTCTGCTTTTAAGAAATCGTGCCATTTTATAATTTTTATTTAAATATAGATAAAAACTTATGTAACAACTCAGGTAGTTTTGAAAAAAATGACGTTTGAATATTTTTCCTATTTTTCTCTCAACTTATTTTCCTTG
>JAEINW010000029.1 GCA_016342715.1 Salinivirgaceae bacterium
TTTTTTTCAAACATTGGAATAACCACTACATATAAGGCTATAACAAACAAGGTAATTGCCAAAATAGAAGGAACTACAATACTTATAAAAAACTTATTAAGATTTCTGTCAGACATATTTAAATTCTTTTAGCTTCGATCGTTTTTTGGGTTGTATCAAAAATACAAATTCCACTTCCATATTTATTTCTAATTACTGGCGGAACCAAAACAACATCCTGTTCTTTTACCAGATATTTTCTATTGTATCGCTTCTTTACAAGCATATTTTCTGAAGCTATTAATAGTCCTAAATAATGTTGATGTCCCGAAAAGGAAACATGGCATTCATTCTCTTTCATAAACGATTTATGCAAATCAAATTCGTCTATTTCAGAATAGAAAACCTGCGCCGAACCGGTAACATTCGGATAAATATAATGTGTGAAAAGAATTGATGTTTCCCCTACTTTTTCTATAATAACTTCAGGAATGCTTTTTAAAAACTCTTTATCTGCTGATGTAAATAATGGATCTAATTCATCGGCATCGTAAAGCCACACCTTTGATTTCGACAGGTCTTTTTTTGTTGGATAATCTAAGGCATACCAATCATGAGGATAACTAAATAAAATTGAATTTTCTGGAGTCTTCCTTGCCGAATGTAAATCGTGATTACCTGCAATTATTATTTTGCAATTTTCGCGCACTAAATGCAAACATTCACTGGCATTTCGAATATCGTAATGATCATAATTTCGAGCACTAAATCCAGAAATATCGCCTAAACATATAATTTCATCACAGCCTAGCTTTTCAATTTTATTAAAAGCAAGTCGCAGATTTACAACATCCTCATGAATATCAGAAATAATGGCGTATTTCATAAATGAACTATTTGGAGCAATGTAAGTTCAGAAAAAGGCTTCAGAATTGCAATGATTTTACAAAAAATGTGAAGCCTTTTGATGAAATCGTATTGCTATGAATAAAATTACTTTTTCGCCTTATCTGGTGGAAAAAACTTATGAATTACTCTTCCTTTCTCTAAAGGACGGCCTAAAAGCACATTAATATTATTTTTTGCGCTAAGATTACGCTCCCATAATTCCAATGCTTTTATATATAATTTAACTGCTTCTTCCAAATTTCCTGCATGTCGTTCAACAATACCTAAATTAGTATATGCAACACTTAATCGGCGTGGAGTTTCATATTTGGCTGTTTCAATCTCCTCCATTCGTTTCTCCAGAAATTTTAGACCATCAGCTTCTTTTTCCAAAGTTATGCCTTGAATATATTCTGATTTAATTTGAGTTGAAATTTTGTCAAGCTCTTTTTCTGAAAAATAATCTAGCCAATTTTGATAAATTTCAATACTTGTTTTTGCATTTATTTTACCTAAACTTAAAAGCGAATCTGTTGAAAGAATAGTCACCCCATTTAAACTTAAACTACTATCGGCAAAATGAATGGCCATGGTTAAATAACTTGCTGCTCTATTATTATACAAAACTCCAATTTCGTAAGAATTTTTATAATGTGCTATGTTTTTGTAAATAGTTTCAATGGAATCGAGTAAGCTAAAAACCGCAGAAAAATTATTGTCTTCGGCGTAGGCATTGTATTTACTGTATAATTCACGTGCAGGGATTACTCTAGGGTCAACATATTTATTTTCATTGCTATAATAAAATTTTGCAACAGCAAAACCAATAACAAAAAGGGTTGACATTACTATGATTAGTGACCTTTTAGGATTACTTGATAAACTCATTTTACTCAATTTTTTATTTCCACTCAAATATAATCTGCTTTTTGTTGCGATACAGTTATTATCTCATTTTCAAAAAAAAACTTTACTTGTATCGTTTAATAATATCAATAAACCCGGGGCCTTGCCCCGGGCTATAACATTTAAGACTTTCAGCCTTGTTCCTTTATGCTAATTATAAATTTCTAGAGTTAGTGCCAAATTAAAGATATATAACTTGAAACCTGTAACTCGCAACTTTTTTTAACTATGAACTTGCTCAATTAAGAATTTACGTATTTCAATTGGTGTTTCTGGTGTTAATTTAGAAACAATAATGTTTGTTAAAATTGCCAGAGGTGCACCAATCCATGCAAAATACCAAGCTCCTAAATAATAATTCATAAATTCACTAAATGGTAAAACAACACCCATTTTTCCAGCAACAAAATATGTAATTGAAAGAAGCGATACAAATCCACCCATGATTAAACCTGCAATAGCCCCTTCACGGTTTGAACCACTCCACCAAATTCCTAATAGGAATAGCGGGAAAATAGTACATCCAGCCAATGAAAATGCAACTGCAACTAACTGACTTATAAGTGCCAATTTTAACATGGCAATCATTGTCACAATAATAGCCATTAAAACAGTACCTAAACGAGCCATCCTTAATTGTCTGCTTGGAGAAGCTTCAGGATTAATAACTTTTACATATAAATCATGCGAGAATGCCGATGCTCCAGCTACTAATAAACCCGATACTGTTGAAAATGCAGCAGATACTCCACCTGCAGCTAATAATCCAACAATTAATGGATGAACATTACCTAACTGCGCAGTATAAACAACAATGGCATCTTTTGATAATTTACCAACCTCTGGGTTCGCCGAAAGAATTTTACCAAATGCAGAATAAACAGGAGCACTCCAGTAAAGAAGACAAATAAAGAATAATCCCCATACAACTGACCAACGGGCATCACTTGCTTTTGGAACCACGTAAAAACGTTGAATTACGTGAGGTAAACCAGCTGTTCCAATCATTAATGAGAAAGCAATAGCCATCCATTGGAAGAAAGTTTTTCCGGTTGCAATATCCCAAGGCATTGAATATTCAGGAGAAGCAGTAATTGCAAAATCGTGTCCAAAAGAATTAACTAAGGACGAAATATCGCTTTGAGCAATACCATATGTAATATCAGAAACAACCGAACCGTATCCTATTTGAGGTAAAATCCAGAAATAATCGAACTTGTATGTAAGAATGAATAAAGGAATTAAAAACGATACAATAATTATAATATATTGGATCTGCATGTTTTTAGTTACTCCTAACATACCTGAAATTAAGGTGTAGGTTAAAACAACCGTTCCACCAATTATTACCGACCACGTAAAGTTAATTCCTAATATCCATTGAAACATTAAGCCAATTCCGGCAAATTGCCCAACACAATAAGAGATTGAAATTAGAATTGCAATTATTGCACCTGTTGCTCTAAGTGATTGGGAATAAAAACGATCGCCAATAAAATCGGCAGCCGTATATTTTCCGTATTTTCTAATTTGACCAGCCATAAGTATTAACAGTAACACATAACCACCAGTCCAACCTACAACGTAAGCCAATCCATGGTAACCTGATCCGTACATAAGGGCAGCCATCCCAAGAAATGATGCTGCACTCATCCAGTTTGAAGCAATGGCCATACCTGAACCAGTTCTTGAAATACTTCTTCCTGCTGCATAAAAGTCGGTAGTATCTTTCGCACGAAATATAATACCTACCATTACAAATGCACATAAAATAGTAATTAATATAATTGCCGGACCTATT
Organism: Salinivirgaceae bacterium; assembly: GCA_016342715.1. GTDB lineage: Bacteria > Bacteroidota > Bacteroidia > Bacteroidales > SZUA-534 > JAEINW01. The sequence continues at coordinate 3,575 of JAEINW010000029.1, forward strand.
TTAAACCCGCCTTCAAGTTCCGTTGCCCCGGTTGCTGCATTTAATGCTACGGGTAATGCCAAGGCTATAAATGGAAGTATAATTTTTTTCATTTTAATTTTTTTTGATGTTTTTATTATTACTCAACAATATCCATTCGTTTATTATAGCGATCGGTTAAAACGCAATAAGCGTAACATAAGGCAATAAAAAGTATTAATAAAAATACAGCTGAATAGAAATAATGAAATGGGAAGCCTAAAAATTTTGTATCTGTTAAAACCGAACGATTATGTGTCATGTATTTTGGCATACATGCCTCAACAATAGTCTGGTTTTCAGAAGTAAAAACATCAAAATAGGCGGCATGTAATTCAAAAGGTAGAATGCTTGCCAAAACACTATTTGGGCTTAATCCAATGATATTCTGTGAAATTCCAATCAAATTTTTCTTTGCTGATATATAATCTGCATTTGTAATTGATGTTTTGCTGGCAATAACTTTTTCAAAGTCTACAACAGCAGTATTTACTGCTATTTTCTGTGCAGAATCGGCTAATTGCATAAGCGCCCAACTAATGCCATTATCCAGAGCTTTTTTGCTATCAGCATCAATAAATATTTTACCGGTAACATGTAATGCTGATTGAGCAAATTTCATTACTTCATCATTACTTGCGTTTCCAGATTTTACATTTTCCCATACCTGATTAAAAGCAATCAATTCTGGTTCAGGAGTTGGTTTTTCAATTGCTCTCAAAAGAAAGTGAAAGCCAAATACAGCAACTGCCCAAATACTAATTAACCATAGAACCATATTTCTATTGGTTTTAGCCCTTTCGGTAGTGGGTTTAAAAAAACTAATGTGATAATCATTTTTCTGGTTCATAAAAACAATGTTTAAGTTAATTTGTCGTTGAATGGTAAATATAATTTTTAAATGTTACATTATTGTTATATCACATTAACTATCAATTTATTAATATATACGAATAACTAAATATACATTTTCCATAACAACACCTCTCTTTTAACCTGTAGGTATAAACTTGACTTCGCATCTTTTAATATCAGGCAATTAAGGCAACCATTCCTAATATAAATCAATTTATAAAGAATTGAAACAAAGGTTTTTGTACGTTATAAAATATTGTTTTTTGAGAAATTATTAGAACATAAACAGGGTCACAGAAAAAAGTTGGGTTTTAAATAAAAACACCTTGATATTTAATGTTAAAGATGGCGATGCATGCAGATAATTTCATAAAAATCAATTTTAAGCTTGCATCGCTTGTTGCTAAAAACAAACAAGAGGGTTTCAAAAAAGTACGAAACGAAAAAATATAGTTTCAGATTGAAAGTATAGTATAAAAATTACTAAGAAATAAGACGAATTTAATAGGTACTAAAAACCTTGGGGTACTTTATGAAACCTTTGTGCAACTAAGTGGTACAGCTATTACTCAAAGAGCACAAAGTAGCACCAGAGATTCACAAAGAATACAATAAGTTACACAAAGTAAAATAATAGTAATATACTTTTGGAGTACACTGTATGCTAATTCACTAATCAAAAAGTTCTTTAATCTTATCTGGAGACAATGCTTTAAACGGGTTGTTTGAATTTATAAACAGATCAGCTAATTCAGATTTACGTTCTTGCAAATGCACAATTTTTTCCTCAATACTATCTTGAGAAATAAAACGATAAACGAAAACTTTCTTATCCTGCCCCATACGGTGCGCTCTGCTTATTGCCTGATTTTCTGCTGCTGGATTCCACCATGGATCGAGCAGAAAAACATAATCGGCGGCAGTTAAATTTAAACCTACCCCACCTGCTTTTAGTGAAATAAGAAACACCTGATTTTCCTGATCGTTCTGAAAATTATCAATTACTTCTTGCCTGTTTTTTGTTTGTCCGGTTAAAATGGAATATTTTAAATTATTTTCTTCTAAGTACTTTTTATAAATCTCTAAATGCTGAACAAACGAACTAAATATTAGCACCTTATGATTCTCTGAAATGATATTTTCCAAAACTCTTATCACCTCTTCAAACTTACCCGACTCGCCTTCAAGATCAACCAATTTTGGGTGATTTGCCAATTGTCGCAATCTGGTTAATGCCGCCAAAACAATCATCGAAGATTTCTCGACTCCTTGTTTCTCCATATTCTCCAAAATATTATTTCGAACCGCAGATTTTTCCTCTTCGTAAATTTTTCGTTGCGATTCACTCATCTCACAAATCTGAATCTGCTCTGTTAATGCAGGCAAATCCTTGGCAACTTGCTCTTTTGTTCGTCGCAATATAAATGGGTGAATTAAGGTTTGAAGCTTTTCACTCATTATTTCATCATTTTGTTTTTCAATGGGTGAAACAAACTCCTTTTTAAAGAAATTATAGTTTCCTAATAAGCCTTTATTCAAAAAATTCATCTGACTCCACAAATCAGTTAAACTATTTTCAATGGGTGTTCCAGTCAAGACCAATCGATGCTTTGCTTGCAATTGAACTACCGATTTGTATATTTTAGAATCGGGGTTTTTTATAACCTGGCTCTCATCTAAAATTAAATATTGGAATGGAAAATATTTTAATGTTTCATATTCATTACGAATTACTCCATAGGTAGTCAATACAATGTCATAATTTTTAAAGTCACTTAAATTTTTGCTTCTGTTGTTTCCTGTATGTCTAAAGGCCTTCAATTGCGGAGTAAACTTGGCAATTTCATTGTACCAATTATGAATTAACGATGCTGGCATAACAATTAAACTTGTAGGTTTTATTTTTTTACCATTTTTAGGTTTTTCAACCTTTGCAAATAAATCCAACTGTTCTTTGGGTTGAGCATCATGCAAAATAGGGTCGTCAATTTGCTGACCACTAATTTCTAACAATAAAGCCAAGGTTTGCAATGTTTTACCAAGCCCCATATCATCGGCCAAACAACCCCCAAAATTGTTTTGCTGTAACTGGTTCATCCAATTGTAACCAGTAACCTGATAGGGTCGCAAATCTGCTTTTATGCCTTTAGGTAAATTACCGTTCTCATTATTTTTATTAGTGAATAGCTCATTAATTCTATTGGCATATTCACTTTTTAGTCCTACATATTTGGTGTTAAGTAAATTAAAATGAATTTTATTTAGTTTTAAACCATCCGCTTCGGCATCGGCAAACTGGAACAACTCTTTAAATCGAACAAACCATTCCGCTGGTAATATTGCAATTGTTCCATCGGGCAATTCAAATTCACGAATATTTCTAATAATATTCTTGCGCAAGCGCATAAAGGGAATTTTAAATGCACCCACTTGTACTGTGCCTCGAATATCAAACCAATCGTTCGAATCATCAATAGAAATATCAACACTTATGTGCTCTAAATGATATTTTCTATCGAAATACAATTGTTTAAGATCAATACCCAATTCAGTTAATTTCTCACTATTGGTATTTATCCAATTGATTATTTCATAAAGTAAATCTGCTTCTTTAATTGTCGTATCCAAAACTGGATAATAATGAATAGCATCTTTCGACAGCAAATCAATTTCTTTAAGCTGATCGTTTACTAATTTTTCATAAATATCGTGACGAACCGACTTTGTAAAAACATAGTCATCGTTTTCAACGTCCAACGATACGAAACTATTCTCTATATTATTTGCTAAAATTGTTTTTGAACCATACTGATATTTCATTAGTAACACCGGATTGCCTTGCATATCGTTTTGTAAATACAAAAAAGCCTTTGGTTTAGAATGATCTTCATTCACCTGAAAACCGGAGGCAACAACCGTATAATTTCTTATTGTATTTGTTACAAACTTCTCAAAGTAGACTTTTTCGGTTTGCTTTGGAATGCTAATATGATCTTTATCGAAAAAAGGCAAAAGCTTTTTACTATCAATATCTCTAAAATAGTACAGTACATTATCAACCACAACAATTCCTGGTGACTCAGCAAGAATTAAAGCTTTGCGGTTTCGTAATTTTATATTTTGTTCTTTATGTTTAATGGAAAGAAAATACTGTATTCCATCGGCATTTCTGTTAAAATGAAAAATTGCCTCGGCCGTTTTATCGGCAAATTCAATTCTATCGGCTTCGTAAATTTTGCTGTATTTACGGTCTTTATAATAAATTTTGGTGTTGGTCTTTTTCAGTAATCGAACAATGTTAATAATTCGACGCTCAATGTGCGGACGAATGCGCTTTTCAATAAATTCATAATCTACATTTTTAACAAACTCTTTTGCATCATTTGCCTTTTTTGTAAATAATGATGATATGTATGAATCATCGTATTCCGACAGCTGTTTAACAATGGCATATTTTTCGTCACATATATCATCAATCTCTTTAACATTACTAATATTTGCACGCTCAATGCTCGAATAAAACGAAGAGCCTTGCAATTTTGTAATTATAAAACCCGAAAAAATTACTCCAAACTTGCGATGCTTTGTTACTGCAAGAATTAATTCTTTTGCCATTTTTAAATTTTCTTATTAACCTCCAACCAATTTTGTTTTATAACCCAAGTTTTGAAGAATATCTGCAACCTTTTGCTTAAATTCTCCCTGAATAATAATTTCTCCATCTTTTGCCGAACCGCCTACTCCACATTTTGTTTTAAGAAACTTTGCCAACTCTTTTAAATCATCCTCTGTTCCAATAAAACCTTCAACTAAGGTTACCGATTTACCTTTACGTTTTTTTCTATCGATACTTACTTTAAGTTTTTGTTTAGTGGCGTCCAATGTTTCATCCTCTTCTTCCTTATCACGATCGTAATTATAATCAGGATTTGTTGAGTAAACCACATTTAATCTGTCTTTCCAGTCTTGTTTTTCTTTCTTTGCCATGATATTGTGAGTTTCAAAGTTTATTTAAAAACATCGGTAGTTTATCTGAAGTAACAAACTCAAACTGCCAAAGATAATATAAGCTGTGAACATTTACCGATGAATATTAGGATTTTTTTTTAGATGTTTCGACTAAAAAAGTCAATCTCTGATAGTAAAAAAACGTTATTTTTCAGTTAGGAGTTTTACGTTCATTTTACTATTTCATCACCTAATGTTACTCCTACTTTGCAGTTTATTTATATATTTATCATAAAAAACAAACAATGAACAAAGGAGTTTTAATCTGGGGATACCTTTCCTCATTTATTTTATTATTGGGTGCAATTTTCATGAACTTGAATTTAGTAGCTGGCAAAGTGCTTTATTTAACGGGATTCTTTGCATTTAACTTAGGTTATTTAGTCCCGCTATTTTATGTTATTTTCAAAGAAAATCAAGAGAATAAAATTGGATTAGTTATTGTATTTGGCATTTTAGGTTTTTTAACCTTTCTAACCGGGGTTTCGTTCTTTATGATTAATTGGGGCGGTGGCATTATTCTTATTTACACAGGTGGTAGCATTCTAATTTTAGCAATTCTCACTATTATTGCTTTATCGCGAAGATTCTACGAAACACATATTGATGCTTGGTTTCCGGTTCTAATATTTGGAGTTTTTATTGTAATAAGCATGCTAACAGGTATGGTTCACCGACATGTAATGCGTGTATTTACTATAAATAATAAAGAATCTATCGAACTAATTGAATCGGTTCAAATAAAAAACAAAATACTATTTAACCAACTAATTTTGCTCGACACAACAAATTATAAAGACTTAACTCAAATAAACCTAAACACAAAAATTCTTAGAAAAGAAACCCAATACATTAACGAATATATCGAAAATTTAAAATTCGAATTGATTAAAGAAGTTGAAGGAAGTGCTTACAAATTATTAAACAGCAAACGCCTTGAAAACTTAGTTCCAGTGCAATCTAATGTTGAAATAAATTCGGTAAATAGGTTCATGCTGAAACGTAAAAAAGGTAAAGCAAAAAAGTTGAAATTATCTTTAATCCATTTTAAGGAAATTGTATCAGGACTAATACCTAAAAACGAGCAATGGTTAAAAAATTATGTGGAAATAAACCTAAACACGAAAACACATAAATTAGATAATAGAAGATTTAATAGAGATTGGGAGAATCAACAATTTTATAGCTTTCCCTTAGTAACGGTTCTTAACCAATTATCAAAAATTCAGTTTCAAATTAACCTGGTTGAAGGTGAATTGTTAAATTATTATTATCAAGAAGCGTTGAAGCTTGGAAAAGGAAACATTGAAACTGTAATAAAAGATACCGCTTTTGTTGAAAACCAATACAAATAGCCATAAAATTTTGCTTACTAATTTTATACAAATATCTTTTTTAAAATATTTTGTTTTTTAAATACATTACTTTACCTTTGCAAGCCAATTATTTAAGGTTAAATTATTAAATAAATATAAAGATGAAAAAGGGAATACATCCTGAGAATTATCGCCTTGTTGTGTTCAAAGATATGTCGAACAGTGAGACTTTCTTTACAAAATCAACAGTTAACACAAAAGATACGATTGAAATAGACGGGACAGAATATCCGTTAGTGAAGGTGGAGATTTCAAGTAAATCGCATCCATTTTTTACTGGTAAGATGAAACTTGTTGATACTGCAGGTCGTGTTGATAAATTCCGCAACCGCTACGCTAAACACGCAGACAAAAACAAAAAGTAAAAAATACTTAGATTTAAAAGAGAAAGCTGTTCGAAATGGAACAGCTTTTTTTTTGCTGATTTTTTAAATAAACCCAAAATTGTCATTAGCTTGTAGCTAATTGCCAACTCGAATGAACTACCTCGCTGCAGACGAGGTATCAAAATAGTAGAACTTTTGTTTTCTCGCAGCAAGCTGCGGGGAACCGACTGCAAGGAGCTCAACGAAGTTAATATGAACCCACATTGTGGGATTAAAATAATCTAAACTTTTCTGCTTCGCCTAAACTAAATCGTGATTTCCTCGATAGGCTTATAGCTATTGACTTCTTAATGATTTTTCAAATCTCGGATAAAATAGTAACTTCCAGCAAATTTTACGAATAATAAACCAATGTGGAATAAAAACGAAAAAACCATTTACAATGCCACTATAATTACCATGAATAGCAATATGGAGCTTATTGAAAATGGATTTATAACAATTACACAAAATAAAATCACCAATATAGGAATTGGCAAACCAAGCCATCAAACAAACTTGATTGATGCCAAAGGAAAAATTATTATTCCTGGGTTTATCAATGCTCATACACATTTGCCTATGACAAATTTTAGAGGCCTTGCCGATGATTTACCTCTAAAAGAATGGCTTGAAGATCATATTTGGCCAGCTGAAGCTAAAAATAATAACGCAGAATATGTTCGCAAAGGAGCTCGTTTAGGCTTGCAAGAAATGATTAACACCGGAACAACCACATTCTCTGACATGTACTTTTTTGCCGATGTTGTTGCTCAGGAAACTGAAAAAGCTGGACTACGTGGAGTAATGAACGAAGCGATTCTCGAATTACCAACCAATAGTTACCAAACACCCGATGAGGCTTTAGAAATGGCAGAAGCATTTATTCAAAAATGGCAGGGGAATTCTTTAATCATTCCAAATCTGGTTTTTCATGCTACCTACACTTGTAGTTTAAACACCATTGAAAAAATCAAACACCTTTCCGATAAATACAATATAAATGTTACAACACATATTTTGGAAACGCAAACTGAAAATAACGACGTTATTGCTTACCAAAACATGGATGCGGTAGATGTTTTAATTGAAACTGGACTTTTCAACAAAAAGCTATACGCTGCACACTGCGTTTGGCTAAATAAAAAAGAACAAAAGTTTTTTGCCGAAAATAAAGTCTCAATTGTTCATTGCCCCAGTAGTAACCTAAAATTAGGCAGCGGTATTGCACCTATACCCCTTTACTTAGAGCAAGGCATAAATGTGGCCTTAGGAACCGATGGTTGTGCTAGTAATAATAATTTAGATATGGTTGAAGAAATGCGATTGGCCGCATTAATTCACAAAGGAGTGAATCACAACCCGGAACTTATTCCTGCAAAAGAAGCATTAAAAATGGCAACTATAAATGGAGCAAAAGCATTAGGCTTAGAAGATAAAATTGGCTCATTAGAAATTGGAAAACTTGCCGATTTCCTAATAATTGACACCAACAATACCTTTATGCAACCTATTTACGACTATTATTCAGCCATAGTATATTCAATGAATAGTAGTTGTATTGAAACTGTTGTTGTTGATGGGAAGAACTTAATTAAAAAGAAAAAGTTATAAAGGATTAATTTGAATCGATAAAAATATTTTTTATTTTCTTAAAAACTTATCTTTTCCTAAGAATCAGTAAATGATTCTCATCATATAATAATTCAAACTTATCTGATTCACGAAGGGTTACAAGTCTCTCATTAAACTTGTCCCTACTTAAAGGATAGCAAGTTCTTTTTGAGGTAAATAATATAATATAATCAGCATCTTTTACATTCGGAAAGGTATATATTTTTTTCCTATTAGCTAAATGCGGTGACAGATTAGTGCTTACAGAAAGAATGGCATCATCAGGAATTTTATCAATTTGCTTATAAATTTCTTTTAAATTTAAATTAGATTCATAATGTCTTCTATCATAAAAGACTGCATTTGTTTTATGTTGCCCTGTGGATTTTCTATTCTCCAAAGTGTGTATGGTAAAAAAACAAGTCAAAACGGCAGTTGATATAGCGATCCAATATACCATTCTGATAGATTTTACTTTTGTTAAAAAACTAACTAAACAAAGGCTTAATATTGGTGCAAACTCAATTGAATACTGATTACTTATTCCCCAAAAACCGTAATTATTTGTTAACATCTTCTGAGCATAAATCGGCAGAAGCATTATTAAATACCTAGGTCGAAACAATAATGCATAGCCTCCTGAAACTAATACCATTAAATGTAATTCAGTCTTAATTCCTGCTAAAGATTCTTTATCCAATGGACTTGTAAAGAAAAGAGATATTACATATAAGGGCTTTCTAATTATAGTATTTATAACTTCAGGTAACGAATTCCCTAAATGGGAGTATCTGGCAAGTTGGCTATGTCCGGCACCATCACGAATATATGGCATAATAAAACCAACTACAACAATGAAGTATAAAATTGAGAAAGCTAACAATGGTATTTCAAACTTTAAGTATTTTTTTAGATCGATGTTTTTTTTGTTTATCATTAATCCTAAAAGGATAAATGCCAACCACAAAACCATATTTTCTTTTGAAATTAATATTAAGATAAAGAAAAGTAAAAACATTTTCTTTTCTTTTTTTTCATGGTAATAGATTAACCAAGGTACCATCATTGCAGCTACCACATTATTATGAAAATCAAAAGATAGAGCCGAGTAAATTGCCCAAATACAAAAAAAGTGCGTCAGGATAATTAAAGAAATGGAAGAATTTTTAAAATAGATTTGTGAGTATTTATATATGCCAAAACCGCCAAAAATAATAGATGCAATTTGAATAATTAATAATGTATATGAGCCAAAAATGAAGTAAAAAGGGGCATATAATATTGTTATGGGAGAGAAATGGTCAGCAAAATAATTCATTTCTGATCCTCCTAAGGAAAGAGTATAATAATTGTGCGTAAAATGGGCAAAACTATAAACTGCATGACTTATCATACCTAAATCCTGAGATGCTGTACGAAATAAGTAGTGATTTGTTAAAGAAATCAAACTAAATATTATAGCAAAAAATATAAAAATACTTATTAATAATGTATTTCTTGAAAACATATTTTCCTTTAACCTCATCAAATATATTCTTTTTATATTAAACATAATCTACATTTTCACATGTAAATATAATAGTTTAAATTAACCCTGCAAACACAAACATTCATCACCAACTTTAATAATAAAAACATTCCTTTATATAAATTTCTATTAAACACGGATAAGTGAAATATCTTATCAAAACACTGACTTAGAATGCTAAAAAAAATGATTAAAAAATTGACTTTAAATATAAATTATTACATTTGTCCGATTAAATAAATAACAACAATAATATAGTGGTATTTAGTAGTAGTCTTTTTCTTTTTCTTTTTCTCCCCATATTTTTAATCATATATTTCATTGTTCCTAAAAAGTTTAAAAATTATACAATACTTATTGCAAGTATATTCTTTTACGCTTGGGGGGCACCAAAATTTATTATTCTTGTTTTATCATCACTTAGCATTAACTTTTTTATAGTTAAACTTTTATCAAAAACCACCTCTTATAAGAAATCACTGACAGTATTGTCTATTCTAATAAACATAGGTCTTTTAATTTATTTTAAGTACGCAAATTTCTTTATTGAAAATGTTCAGACTATACTAAAAAGCTTCAATATTGAGTCGTTTAGTTGGGTAAATGTTGCGCTACCAATTGGTATATCATTTTTCACCTTTCAATCGCTTACTTATACAATCGATGTTTATAGAAAAGTACATGCTCCTTTGCAAAAATTAAGTGATTACTTACTTTATATTCTTATGTTTCCTCAATTAATTGCAGGACCCATTGTTCGATTCAACACCATTGCTGATGATATATTAGACCGAAAAAAAAACGAAACATCGGAAAAAAGACTTTATGGGATATATCGATTTACAATTGGACTTGCAAAAAAAATATTAATTGCCAATGTGTTGGGAGAACAGGTAGATGCTATCTACGCATTACCCAATATCGAAATAAATACTATGCTATCATGGGTTGCTATAATAGCCTACTCATTTCAAATATATTTTGATTTTTCTGGTTATTCCGATATGGCCATTGGGCTTGGGAAATTAATGGGTTTTAACTTTCCTGAAAACTTCAATAATCCTTACGCATCTCAAAGCATAACTGAATTTTGGCGTCGTTGGCACATTACTTTAGGTGAATGGATGAAAGATTATTTGTATATCCCGCTTGGAGGAAACCGGGTAAACTCAAAAAACCGACTGTATTTAAACTTGCTTATCGTATTTTTTCTTTCGGGGCTGTGGCATGGTGCAAGCTGGAACTTTGTAATCTGGGGATTGTGGCATGGTATATTTTTAATTTTTGATCGCTTATTTTTAGTTAAAACTTTATCGAAAATTGGAAAGTACCCTCGTGTAATATTTAATTACATAGTTGTTTTGGTCGGCTGGGTATTTTTTAGAATTGAGGAGTTTAGTCAGTCTTTATTTTATATTAGAACAATGTTCATTTGTAAAAAAACTGATAATGAATTTCCCACCAGTTCCCAATTTTGGGTTACGCTTATTTTTGCTGCTTTAGTCTCCTTTATAACCCTCTCTAAAATCGGATTAAAAACAGAGCAAATAGTTTATTATAAAAAACTAAATAAATATCAGCACATTATATTCTTTTTAATAAGTATTTTAATGCTCGCTTTAAGCGTTTCATATTTAAGTGGTTCCGGGTTTAATCCATTTATATATTTCAGGTTTTAATTGCAGAATCAATGAAAAAATTGTATACAACTATTCTTATTTTATTTGTTATTGTTATTAGCATACCATTTCTGCAAATGCATACAGAAATAATTAATTTAAAACCACTTAAAGGTGCTATAACAAAAACAAAAAAACCAACATTCCACTTTAATAATTGGTTAAATATTAAGTATCAGGATTCCGTTGAAAACTATGTAAAAGACCATATTGGTTGTTATTCACTTTTTATAAGAATCAGAAATCAAATATCCTATTCCATTTTTAATGAAGCTAAGGCCAGAGATGTTGTTATAGGTATTAATAATTATTTATTTGAAAAAAATTATATAGATGCCTATAATGGAGATGATTTTATAGGTGAAGATTCAATTAAGGCACGGGTCAAAAGAATTGTTTCAATTGACAATTATTTAAAATCTAAAAACAAAACCTTAATAATTTGTTTTGCTGCTGGTAAGGGATCATATTACCCTGATTATTTTCCAGATAAGGATAAAAAAAAAGCCACTGATAGAACGAATTATAAACAATATGTTAAAGCATTAAGCAAAACTAATGTTAATTTACTTGATTTAAATAGATGGTTTCTTCAAATGAAGGATACATCTAAGTTTATTTTATTTCCTAAATACTCGATTCACTGGAGTTATTACGGAGAATTTTTAGTGACAGATAGCTTGGTACGATACGTCGAACATTTACGAAATGAAGATTTACCAAACATTGAGCTAAAAAGCTATGAAATATGGGATAAACCCAAACCCACAGATCAGGATATAGTTGAAGGCATGAACCTTCTATTTAGATATAAAGAAAAACCTTTTTGCTACCCAAAATACATTTGGCAGAATAGTGTAGGGAAAACAAAACCCAAAACCATTGTGGTTTCTGATAGTTTTTATTGGCAAATTTTTAATAACCAAACAAACACCAAGGCCTTTAGTCTAGGTGGATTTTGGTATTACAATTATAAAATATATCCAGACAGCTACAAGAAGCCAACAAGAGTTTATCATAAAAACATAGTTGAAGAAATTGAAAACAATGATATTTTTATTATTATGGCAACCGAGGCAAATCTAAAATCTTTGGGCTGGGGATTTCTTGATAATGACATTTTTAAGGAATTAGATAATTAAATTACGGGTCATTTTTATTACACAATATTTAATTGAGCTCAAATAAGTACTCTTAAACCAACCATTTGATATAGATTCTCATATTTCAGAACTGTCCATGTCATCCTAAAGAAACATTCAATCTAAAAGCCATTTATTAAAACAAATACTCCTTCAATTAACTAAATTGAATGAAATATTATGGATTAAACCACAATTATTTATAGTTTTGCAAAAACTTAATTTTATGGCTATAAAAGTATATGTTGGAATGAGTGCCGATATGATCCATCCCGGACATTTAAATATTATAAAAGAAGCAAGTAAATTAGGCGAGGTAATTATTGGATTATTGACTGATAAAGCAATAGCCAGTTACAAAAGACTTCCGGCTTTAAAGTACGAACAAAGAAAATTAATTATTGAGAGTATCAGAGGTGTTTCAGAAGTTGTTGCGCAGAATGAATTAGATTATTCTCCAAATTTACTAAAATTAAAACCCGACTATGTTGTTCATGGTGACGACTGGAAAAAAGGACCTCAACAACAAACTCGACAAAAAGTAATTGATACTCTAAAAGAATGGGGAGGACAGCTTCATGAAGTTCCTTACACTCAAGGAATATCATCTACCCAACTTAACCAAAGCATAAAAGAGATTGGTACAACACCTGAAATAAGAATGGATAGACTTCGCCGACTTATCGAATCAAAACCAGTTGTTAGGGTAATGGAAGCTCACAATGGACTTACGGGTTTAATTGTTGAGAATATTACGGCGGAACAAGATGGCAGAACAAAAGAATTTGATGCCATGTGGTTAAGCAGTCTTACTGATTCTACTGCAAAAGGAAAACCTGATATTGAAGCTGTAGATGTAACTTCAAGACTTCATGGATTAAACGATATATTGGAAGTAACTACAAAACCAATTATATATGATGGTGATACTGGTGGCATTCCTGAACATTTTGTATTTACTGTAAAAAAACTAGAACGTTTAGGCGTATCTGCTATTATTATTGAAGATAAAACTGGTTTAAAAAAGAATTCCCTTTTTGGAACTGATGTAGCTCAGACTCAAGATACTATTGAAAAATTTTGCCATAAAATTAGTGAAGGTAAAAAAGCTCAGGTCACAAAGAGCTTTATGATTATTGCTCGTATCGAGAGTTTAATCCTTCAGCAAGGTATTGATGATGCTATTACACGTGCAAAAGCCTATATTGAAGCCGGAGCCGATGGTGTAATGATTCACAGTAAAGAAAAAAATGGCGAAGAAATAATGGAGTTCTGTAGAAGATACAATAAACTTGAAAAGCGAGTTCCTTTAGTTGCTGTTCCTTCAAGTTATAATCACATGTATGAAGAGCAATTAAGAGAAGCCGGTATTAATGTAATAATATACGCCAACCATTTATTAAGAAGTGCATATCCTGCTATGGTTGAAGTGGCAAAATCAATTCTTATACACGAACGTTCCTTTGAAGCTAACGATCAGTGCATGTCGATTAAAGAAATTCTAAACTTAATTCCAGGAACAAAATAATGATTAGCCCAAAAACTTTTTATACTTGGCTTGGTGAAAGCCAAGTAGATTTTTTTAGCGGTGTACCTGATTCTTTATTGAAGGATATTTGCGCATACATTACAGATAATGCGCCTAAGAAAAACCATATTATTGCAGCAAACGAAGGAAACTCTATTGCTTTAGCTGCTGGCTATCATATGGCCACCAATAAAATACCCTTAGTTTATATGCAAAATTCGGGTATTGGAAATGCTATAAACCCTCTTCTTTCACTTACCGATAAACAGGTTTATAATATTCCTTTATTACTTATGATAGGTTGGAGAGGAGAACCTGGTAAAAAAGATGAACCTCAGCATGTGAAACAAGGGGAAGTTACTTTGGGTTTGCTAGATGCAATGAATATACCTTATTTAGTAATAAGTGAGGATGAACAAAAAGCTTCTGAACAAATTAAGCTAGCTATTGCTCAAATAAAAGAAACAAATGAACCTTTTGCCATTGTAATAAAAAAAGGAACATTTGAAAAATATTCTCTCAAAGAAAGCATAAAGAATAATTACGAACTTTCCCGTGAAGATTCTATCAAACAAATAGTTAATCAACTACATGGTGATGAAATTATAGTTTCAACCACTGGCAAAACTTCACGCGAATTATTTGAGTGTAGAGCAAGTTTGAAACAAGCTCATAATTCCGATTTTCTTACTGTTGGATGCATGGGACATGCCAGTCAAATTGCTTTAGGAATTGCACTAAACAAACCTAACAAAAAAGTAATTTGCATTGATGGAGACGGAGCATTACTTATGCATATGGGAGGTTTAGCTATTACGGGAAGTATGGCTCCAAATAATTTTACACATATAGTAATAAATAATGGAGCACACGAATCGGTTGGTGGACAACCTACGGTAGGTTTTGATATTGATGTGCCAACATTAGCAAAAGCAAATAATTACAAATTTGCCACATCAGTTACAAATGCTAAAGAACTTGAGCAGGCACTTCAAAATATTACTGAAGATTCATGTCCTAGTTTAATTGAGATAAAAGTTAGTATTGGTTCTAGAGACGATTTAGGACGTCCAACAATAAAACCAGTAGATAACAAGTTAGATTTTATGAAAAATTTAAAATCGTAATGCAACAAAAGGTTTTTCGTGAAAATCAGCTAGATAATCTTAAGTCTTTAATAAAAAATATAGACTCGGAAAAAATATTTTTGGTTCGAGCCAATAAATCTTATCATACATCGGGAGCAGAGTTATTTATTAATCAATTAGTAAATAACTCAGCTCTTACTTCTTTTTATGATTTTGATCCCAATCCACAATTAGAAGATCTTAAAAAAGGAATTTCCATATTCCAAAAGGGTAATTTTGATTTAATATTATGTATTGGTGGTGGAAGTGTTTTGGATATGGCCAAGCTAATTAGTGTCTTTGCTCATCAGAATAACAATTTTGAAGACCTAGTGATTGGCAAAGCTAAATTAGAAAATACTAAAACACCAATAGTAGCCATTCCAACCACAGCAGGTACAGGAGCTGAAGCAACTCATTTTGCAGTACTTTATATAAACAAAAAAAAGTACTCAATTGGTCATTCTGCAATTTTACCTGACATTGTTTATATTTCCGCTGATTTTTCCTTATCAGCAAATGCGTACTTAACTGCATGTACAGGTTTAGATGCATTTTGTCAGGCTGTAGAATCACTTTGGAGTGTAAATACCAATGCAGAATCTGAAATTTTTGCCTTAGAAGCTATTGAAATGATTTGGCACAATCTGCAAAAAGCAGTGCAAGAAAATGATAAAGCTTCCAAATCCATAATGCAAGAAGCTTCTTTTTTAGCTGGAAAAGCAATCAATATCACAAAAACAACGGCACCTCATGCACTTTCATATGCTTTCACAAGTTATTATAATATTCCTCATGGACATGCAGTTGCATTAAGCCTGCCTTTCTTTCTGGAATATAACTATGGGTTAACTAATATTGATTGTACAGATAAAAGTGACCCGCAAAAAGTAAAACAGAGAATTGATAAGCTATTGAATATTTTAAACATAAACATTAATGATTCACAAAATGTATTAGTGAAGTTCTTTGAATCATTAGGAGTTAATATAAATATATCTGAAATCATCGAAAATTTTGACCCAAATATTATTATAGATAATGTTAACTTTGAACGATTAAGCAACAACCCACGATTAGTTTCAAAAGAAGACATTAGCAACTTTTTAGGTCATTAATTGTAGCATAACTTAATACAAAATTTTATAAGAAAAGAGATGTACTTTAAAAATGAAATTATAAGAAAATATAGTATCTCATCTCAATACTAAAATATCATTATTAAAAAATAACTAATGACATTAATTATTCTTTACATCGACCCAGCATCAACCAGTGCTCTTTTATATATTATTATTGCACTTGCTGCAACTCTTACATTTGCTTTACGTGGCTTTTTTTATAAAATTAAGAACTTGATTTTAGGAAAAGGCTTTATAAATAGTAATGATTTTAAAAATACAGATATTATTTTTTATTCTGAAGGAAAACAATATTGGTCAGTATTTTTACCAGTAATAAAGGCTTTAGAAAATAAGAAAGTTCCATGCGCATATTTAACATCCGATAAAGATGATCCAGGATTGAAATATCAGGCTGAAAATTATGCAAGTAAGTTTATTGGAAACCTAACCATGACCTCAGTATATTTAAATAAATTGAAAGCTAAATTTGTGGGCATGACTACTCCTCAATTAGATGTTATGATGATACGACGTTCTAAAAACGTACAACATTATGGTCATATAGTGCACGCTCCTATTGATGTTTTTACTTATAGAAAGTTTGCTTTTGATTATTTTGATTCTGTTTTTTGTTCAGGCCCTCACCAAATAGAAGGTATACAAAAACTAGAAGAAAAACGTGGAACTGATAAAAAAGCTTTACTAGAAACCGGATTAACTTACTACGACATAATGAAGGATGAAGTTGAAGCCTTTGGAAAACCTGAGAAAAAAAATCCGGTGGTTTTAGTCGCTCCAACATGGAAAGAATACTCTATTTTGAACAGATTTGGAGCAAAATTCTTTGAGAGTTTGCTTGAAAACAGCACCTACGATATTATTTTACGCCCGCACCCTCAAAGCTATGTTAGTTTTCCTGAATTAATTGGTGGAATTGAAGAACAATTTAAGGATGAACCTCGCATTTCATTTGATAGAAATCCATTGGGTACAGAAAGTATGGCAAAAGCCGATTTAATGATTGGAGACTTATCTGGTGTATTCTGGGATTTTGCATTCTTATATTCGAAGCCATTATTATTATTAAAAACTGAATTTGACAGCATTGAAGGTTTTGAAGGTAGCGAATTAGATTACGAAATGTGGGAAATGCGTGAACGAGGACGCTTGGGTAAAATATTTGATGAAAATGATGTTGAAGGTATAAGCGATATTGTAAATAATTTATTGCAAAACCCTCCAAGTATGCAACTAGAACAATTAAAAAATGAATCGGTATTTAATTTTGGGAATGCTGGAGAAACTGCTGCCAGTCAGATAATTGACATTGTTCAAAAACTTAATAAAAATTCAGAGAATCAGCTTAATTAATTGAATACTTGAAAAGCTATATTTTCCTTATTTTCCTGTAGATAAATTCACAGTCTCAATAATGTTTTAGGTAAAAAAAATGAATATTTTCGAAATAATAATCTCCCCATTTATTTTTATAATAAAGGAAACTTTTTTGCTTAGTTATCAACTAACAGGTAATTACGGAATATCAATTATACTATTAAGTTTTTTTATTTCACTGCTTCTTTTGCCCATATTTATTCTAATTGAAAAGGCAAAAAAGAAAAATGATTCATTAAAGCTTAAAATGAAGCCTTTAATTGATGAAATTAAAAGATGCTACAAAGGTCAAGAAAGGTTTTACTACCTTAAAACTCTTAATAGACAATACAATTACAGTCCCTTTAAAGCATTAATACCAATATTAAGCTTATTACTTCAAATACCATTTTTCATTGCTGCTTATCAATTTTTAGAAAACTATGAACCATTAGCTGGTGTTAGTTTCTTATTTATTAAAAACTTAAATGCTCCTGATGCATTATTTGGAGCTATCAATATTTTACCCATAGCAATGACTGTGGTAAATTTACTCACAGCATATTTCTATACTAGACATGGAAATACTTCAGAACGTAAACAAATGCTTGTAATAGCAGGAGTTTTTCTTGTATTGCTATTTAACTTACCTTCTGGGCTGGTGCTGTATTGGGCCATGAATAATGTTTTTAGCTTTTTTAGGTTATTTATTACCAATAGAGAAGTGTTTAGGAAGAAAAAAGCAATCACATCTGAAGAAGGTAGGTCATATATAAAACTGAAACTTCAGATTCGGAATATTTTCCCAACTTTAAAAAAAATATTTATTGCAACAACTATTGTTGCGTCATTAAGCCAACTAAACTGGAGTTTTCAGAATAATTTTGATCAAATAATATTACGATTATTTGGTTCTGTTTTATTTGGATTTATTATTACAATTGCTTTTGGTGTTTTTTCATTTACATACAAAAAATACAAACCTCAATTACAAGACATTAAAATAAAACCTTCATATTTTTACTCTTTACTATTTTTTGCGCTATATTTTTGGGCAGCTGGTGAATTTTATTTTCTAAATAAGAATTTTATTCTATTAAAAATATCATTAGTGTTTCTTGTATGTTTTCAAATAATAGGTATTGTTTACATTCTACGAAATATTTCAACAAATCAAAACATACTATATCAAATAGCATCATTTGCATTATTGTTTTCATTTATTTGTCAATTATTTTTAGGATACGTATATATTTCGCATAATGAAATTAATTTAACACTATCTAATATTAAAATGTCAGTAACTGATAGTTCACTGTCTGAATTAATTTTTTGCGGTATGCTATTTTCATTTTTCACCATATTTTTTTATTCAAAAGAGCATAGTATTAAATTCTCAATACCCGATGAATCAAATTGGTTTATTTATTTACTTTCTATTTTTTATATTTCTGGCTTATTATATTTCTGGCATCCTTTGTTAATCTTCTCTTCTCATCCCCAAGCATTTGACTTTCCTGCTATAAATATTTTACAAAATAACTTAAATCTATTCATCATTTTTAATACAATTGCACTAATTTTTTATTTATTATCACCTTTAAAAATTAAAAAAACAATATTACTTTCTATTCTATGTTTAGTTATAATTGTTTTCGTCAATTCTTCAATAATACCTTTAGATTTAGGATCTCTGCAAGAAACTAGATTTTCAGAACATGAAAAACTTGCTATTTCCCCAGGTTATTTCATTTTAGAAGCGATATTCATTTTAGCTTTATTTTACACTGTATTATGGTTTTTAAAAAAGAAACGAAATGTCATTATTAAATATTTCTTAATCATTCTTAATTTGTTTCTAATACTTCAAAGTTTATATTCATCAATACAAACAGGTAATTTCTTTAATTCAGGTAAAGAGATAACAAATACAAAATCTAATTTAATCCAAGGGGAATTTTCCTTTTCGAAGAATCATAAGAATGTTGTTTTTTATTTGGCTGATGGAGTTCAAGGCTGGTTTATTAAACAAATAATGGAGGAAAACCCTGATCTTAAAGAGACTTTCTCTGGTTTTACATGGTATCCAAACACCTTATCAATATCAAACTTCACTCATTCCTCAGTGCCCTCATTAATGGGAGGTTTTAATAATTCGGTTGCAAATATGAATGCTGACACTGAAAGAAATATCGAAGAAAAAGTAACTGATGCATCTATTAAATTTTATAACAAAATCAAATCGAAAGGATTTACTTTCACTAGTACTTATATGCATCATTCTAAAATTGATAAAAGTGAATTTGATATTTATATTCCAGGATGGTATAGTAATTGGGAAAGATGGTCGCATAAATTAAATTTAGGCCCATTAAATGAAATATGGTACTCGCGTCTTACTGAAAATGCTATATTTTATAGTGTCCCAATATTTCTTAAACCAAAAATATATAATAACAAAGAATGGCTACAATTCTATAAAAAATATTTTTCTTCAATTGATTCCTTGGCTACCAAACAAAAAAGTCCAAGTTCATTTAAAAAATATAATTTTATAAGATTACTTCCATTTATATCTAATACTAAAACAGATAAGCCTAGCTTTATTTATATTCATGATCAGGCTGCACATAACCCTTGGAATATTGTAAATAATAAAGGTAAAATGATTCAGAACGTATCTCCATATGAAAATAACAAATGGATTATTGAACAATTGGGTAAGTGGATTGAATGGATGAAAGAAAATGATGTTTACAACAATACTCGAATTGTAGTTGTATCTGACCATGGTCCAAGTTGGGGGCAATATGATGGCGAGTTTGATCTCAATTCTCCTGTTAATTGGGATAAAGATGATCCAAAAAAGATATCTCATGATAGATATTGGAGATTAAATGCTCTATTAATGGAAAAAGACTATGATAGCCAAGGAGAATTAATTGAAGACTGGCGTTTAATGAGTAATGCAGATGCCCCTGCTTTAGTTTTTGATGAAAATAGTCCAGCTAAAAATGATTCAACAAGTAGAGTATTAAACACATATTGGACGTTTTGGAAAAGCCATATTATTGAGCAAACAGAAATGGAAGTATTTAAACAATTTGAAGTTAAAGATAATGTGTTCGACCTAAAAAACTGGAAAAGAATTAAATAATTATTTTATGAATCTATTAGATATTATATTATCACCCTTTCTGTTTATTATAAAGCAAACTTTTTTACTAAGTTACAATCTAACTGGAAATTATGGGATATCTATTATTCTATTAAGCTTCGCTATTTCTTTACTTCTATTACCTATTTTTATCTTAATTGAAAAAGCAAAAAAGAAGGATGATACAGTAAAATTTAGAATGCAACCTTTGCTTGATGAAATAAAAAGGTGCTATAAAGGACAAGAAAGATATTATTACATTCGTACTCTAAACAGACAATTTAGTTATAGTCCACTTCGGGCTTTAATTCCCATTTTAAGTTTGCTATTACAGATACCTTTCTTTATTGCAGCATATCAATTCCTAGAAAGCTACGAACCTTTAGCAGGTATTGGTTTCTGGTTTATTAAAGACCTCAATGCACCGGATGCCCTATTTGGTGCAATAAATATCTTACCAATAGCCATGACATTGGTAAATTTACTTACTGCATATTTTTATACCCGAAATGGAAACACTTCAGAACGAAAACAAATGCTAGTTGTAGCAGGGATATTTCTCATTTTACTATTTAAATTACCTGCGGGTCTTGTTCTTTATTGGACCATGAATAACGTGTTCAGTTTCTTTAGATTATTTATTACCAATAGAGAAGTTTTCAAAAAGGAAAAAACTAGAAAAAATATTCTCTCAATTGATATTAAAATATATAAAACTCGAATGCTAGCAATTCGTTCCAAAATAATTAAAACATTTGCTTTTTTATCACTTATCGCCATTTTAAGTCAATTAAATTGGGCCTTCCAACATAGTTTTTCTGATATTAGTTACAGGGTATTTATTGCCATCACTGTAAGTTTTATAATAACATTATTTATTGCAATTCTATGTATTTTTCACAAAATAGAAACAATAAATTTTAGAAAAAACAGTATAAAAGAATTACTTATAATAGTTTGGTTAGCATTTAAACCTACTTTCATTTTTATTCTTACACTTGCAATTCTTTCTCAAATTAACTGGGCTTTAAAATTTAATTTCGATGATATATATCTTCGAATACTATTATCTTTCATTGCAAGCATTTTCACTACACTAATTTGTGCTGCAATAGTATATTTATATCAAAATAAAATATTTCCAGTAAATAATAAAGTAAAATATACCTTATCATCATTTGGTATTTTATTTAAAATTAGTTTTATTATACTACTTTCAATGGCCATAATATCTCAAATTAATTGGTCTATTATTCATAATTTTAACAGTATTATCCTGCGAATATCAATTGCCTTTATTGGTAGCTGGATACTAATTATATTTATAGCAAATACTATTCATGCTATTTTGAGAGATCAAAATATTACTGCAATTGATTTTAGAAATTACATAACAAAGCCTAACCAATCGTTATTTATAAATTCTATTTTTATTGCTGGCCTAACCTTAATTTTGCTTGTTTATAATACTTTAAATACAAACGCTAACCACTTCATATGCAAATTATTAATAGCACTGCTTATTGGAGGAATTGGCAGTATATTATTGTCGCCTATTTCATATATACTAAAAAAATGGGGAGTTTCAATTGTAAATTTGAAGGTTCGTCATGAGGTTTTCTTTTCATTATTTTTTTTAGGAATATATTTTCACCTTTCATCAAAACTATATTATAGTGAACCGAATATTAATCTAAGTATTTTCGGTTTATTTTCAATAATAATGACCCAGTTTATAGCTTTGGCATATTTTATACGTTCCCGAAAATATAGTAATAATTCAATCTATCACATTGTCTCTTTTTCATTAGTTTTATTATTCATTTTCCAATTAATTAATTCTTGGGTTTACTTTAAAGGTTCAGAATTGAGTTTTAGTATTTTTAATACTGAATGGTTAATATCAAATAGTCAAATAACTGATATTTCACTCTTAGGAATTCTTTTTTCAACATTTTTACTTCCATTTTACTTTAAAGAATCGAAACTACTAGTACCAAAAACAAAACCCAATTGGATAATATATGCTTTATGTGTGTTTTATTTATCTGGATTTATATTCTTATGGAATCCTTTAACTATATATTCAACTTTTCCTGAAACTTTCGAATTTCCTGCAATTAAAATATTAAGGAATAACCTACCATTATTTATTTCAACCATAGCGATTTTATCTATTTTTTACTTGATTTTACCCAAAAAATTTAAAAGAATTTGGCTAATTACTATACTAACTTTAACGGTTCTTTCTTTTATTCATAATTCAATAATTCCAATACATGTAGGTACTTTGCAAGAAAATAAATTTGTTGAACAAGATAACTTATCAGCTTCAATACTATTATATTTACTTGAAGGAATAGCTATGATAAGTTTTTTCCTGGGCATAAAAAATATACGAAACAAATTATTTTTGGTTTAGTACTATTAAATATAATTCTTATTGCAACAAGTTTATATGAATCAATAAATACTGGAACTTTCTTAAAAAAGGCCAAAATTTCAACTGATATACCAAACTCCATTTCATTTTCAAAAGACAAAGAAAACATTGTTTTTATTATTTCGGACATGTTTCACGGATATTCAATGAATGATATTATTAAAGAAAAGCCAGAAATAAAAAATGAATTGAATGGCTTTGTCTGGTATCCTAATACTCTGTCGGTTTCAACTATAACAAGCTCTTCTATATCTGCTATTCTTGGAGGACACAATTACACACCTGACAAATTAAATTTAGACTCAACCAGAACAATTAGAGAAAAAATTACAGAAGTAACCGAGAATTTTAAAAACAAAATTCAAGATAAAGGATATCATTTTACTAGTACTTCTATGATTTATTCCACAATTGATAAAAATTTATATGATACTTACCTTCCCAAATGGCATAAAAACTGGGATCAGTGGAATAAAAAATTAAACATTGGATATTCATCGGAAATTGGGTACAAAATACTTTGGGAAAATGCACTATTTTATAGCGCTCCTCTATTTGTTAAGGCTAAAATATATAATAAAGGAAATTGGTTTCATGGCAACATACCAATAAACGATAATACAAATAAAGCAAAGCCATATAATTTTTTACGATTATTACCTTTAATTTCAAACACTAATAATGATAAACCCAATTTTATATATATCCATTCCATGGCATCTCATCACCCATGGGATTTAATTGATGATAAAGGTAATATGCATTCTAATGTTTCTCCTTATGAAAACAATAAGTGGGTACTTAATACCTTAATTAAATGGATTGATTGGATGAAAGAAAATGATGTTTACGATAATACCAAAATTGTGATTTTGTCAGATCATGGACCACACTGGAGTTTTCATGAAGGAGGAATAGATATTGATGTACCACTAATAAAAAACTCATCATTAAAAATTTGGGAAGGCTTAGCCTTATGCATGAATCCTTTAATGCTTGTAAAAGATTTTAATTCATTGGATACACTTAAACTTGATTGGCGGTTTATGAGTAACGCTGATGCATATGGAATTGTATTTAATGAAAATGACATAACAAAAAAACCACCAATAAAAGACAGAATTCTAATTTCAACTCATCCTAAATGGGTTACAAAAATTGGAGAAGAATATAAATTTCAAGTTTTATATTCGTACTCAGTAAAAAATAATTATTTTGATATGAATAATTGGACCCCAATATTTGAAAAATAAAAGGAATGTCTGAAAACAGACATTCCTTTTATTTACGTTTTATAACATCAGACTTCCTGACCCTCAATTTCCAACTACTTGAAAATTAGACCCGTAAAAAAGATAAAATAAAATTTGAGGGAAAATAGAATTGTAGAAGGTCAGTAGATAAGTTCATATATACAGACGCAGCAATTATACGGGCTTATTATATGTGCAAATGCTGTCAGGAGCTACGCACGCTGACAGATTTGACCTGACAACGTACGAAGGTCTTGTCAGCGTCTCTCTCACGAAATGAAACTAAGTAGTTAACTACAGCCTCTATAAAATTGTTCTAATTTTGCATAAAAAAAACAGATGCCACAAGATTTATTTCCAATTTTCCCTGACTTTGCTTTTATGAAAAAAAACCTTTTAATGCCTTAAAATTATTATTATAGTTTTTTCCCTTACATTAAAAAAAAACTGTTAAAATCAAATAAATAATCAAATCCGAGCTCTTTTAATAAAACCAGGTTTTCTAAGTCTCAAAGGTTCTAATTCTAAAGTTCCTAACGTACCTTCAAATTTTGCATTGTCAAATTTATTTAATTTGAAGTTAAATATATAATTATCACTTTCTATTTTATCAGTCTTTTTATCAATGCGTTCCATCAAAAATGGAACGAAAGAAATATCATGGTATTCCAATTTTTCATTTTTTAAGGAATCCATTGAATATTTATATCCATTAATTTGCTGATAAGTTGTGTCTAACTCCATTTTTTCGCAAGACATACCCGGTGCGGAATAACAAAAATAAATTAATTTATCATTACTGTACAACGAGAAATTTCCATTTTCATCAGTAAAGGTATTTAATCCTATTTTAAACCATTTTGTCCATCCTCTAATTACCGCACCTTCTATTGGTTCGCCAGTTTTTTTATTAATAATTTTTCCACACAGCTTTATATTATCGTAGCCAAGCATATTATAATAATTTATTGGCTTTTCGTTATTTGTTTTTGATTTTACATAATTTAGTTTTTGTAATACTTTGCCAGCTGGTTTTATTGTACCAATAATTGTATGTAGACTATCTTTTGTAATTGTTTTTCCATCAAGATTTAACATACTTGTATAATCATGTTCAAAACCTCCCCATCTAACTTCTTGAAATCCCCACCATCCGTATCCGCATCCACCTAAATCAATTACTTTTTTATAGCTTTCAACCAAAAACTGTCTCTGTTCCTCATAAAATACTGAGTCATTATCTGCAGGTAACGATGTTTCTCCTATCATCCAAGGTTTTCCCACATAATTTGCATACCAATACATTTCACTAGGAATTCTTAATGGATGATATGTATGAAATTGTACAAAATCAACCGGTAAAATACTTGGATCCCATTCAAAAACTTCAATTGGTTCAGAAAAACCAATAGTAAATAATTGATTTGGAGCATATTTATCCATCATAATTTTCCATCTACTTACAATTTTAAAAGCATCTTTTTTATCTCTACTTCTATTCTTTAAATGTGAGTTATCAAAATATAATGGTTCATTCATAAAATCGTAGGCAAAAACAACTGGTGAATCTTTAAACTTTTGCAATAGCAACTTTGTAAATACCTCAGCTTTAGGGACCATTGGTGCTTTAATTAACAACATAATTCGAATATTTAATTCCTCCGAAATATCAAAAATTAATTGAAGAGCTTCAAAATACTTTTCGCTATATTCTATTGCATCAAACCATTTTGTTTTATTATCGTCGATATAAGATTTAAATATTATGCTATTATTTTCAATATCAATTCCAAAATTACTATCTGTACATAGCCTTATTGTATTAAAACCCATTTCTTTTATTAGCTTAAAATGACCTAATATTTGATTTTGAATTTCACTTATTGAATGTTTTTCATGTATTTTCGGAATTTCATAGTCACGAAAAGGAGCAATAATAAAACTACTATCTTCCATAAATATATTAGTAGAATAATTTATCATTTTTGGAAAAAAATCATTTCCCTTATGCTTAAAAACATTCCCCTCAAGATAAATAAAATCAGTTTCTTCAATTGGTTTATTAGGCTGGTTACAACTTGCAAATAAAATAATACCAATTAGTAGATAAGATATATATATATATTTCATTATAATTTTTTTTTCATATTTATTTATTTCCTTAGAATAAATTGGTGAACAATAAACTAATTAAAATCAATGCGTAAATCGTCCACATATATCTCTTTTTTAGTGGGATTATAAATGTATATTTTAATTAAATCTGCATTTTTTTTATCTCTAGGAATCTTAAAATTGTATTCAATTTTTTTCCATTCGTTTTCCAGGGAACATAAATCCTTTATAAAAACCCCACCCCAATAATTATCGATAAATTCACCTTTTACTTCGCACACCAATTTTGCTTCTTCATTTTTAGCTTTCTGGTAAATATATGCTTTCACTGATATTGTATTAAATAATGAATCTGGTATGCTTTTAACTGAATGTTCCAGAGTTAAACTAAAATCATTGCCCATTCCTGTTTTTGAGGAATGGTTTCCAGAAAATGATTTTTCACTTGAAATCGTATTCATTTGTCCCCAATTTTCAGAAATCTCACAATCGTGGAAAAAATGTGTTTTTAATTTTAATTTCTCATATTCAACTTTAACATATTGCTTTGGGTAAAATTTCATTATTGAATCTGCTACATTTTTTGCAATTTTCTTTCTACCTTCTTCATTGTAATGTTCGGTAGTCCAGTCCTGATCAATAAATAATTCATTTCTAATATTATTTAAATTATCAACAACAATGACACCCTTACTTGAATATTTATCAACTAATAGTTTTTTATTCTGTTTAATTATATCAACAAGTTCACTGCCAACCAAATTCTGAGCCTTTTCTAAATTTTCAGCCAATAAATTAAAAACTAAATTCCAGTTTCGTTCTTTTGATAATTCAACTATTTCATCAAAATCTAATATTCGTTGATTAGTTGTTGTATCAATCTGAAAAGCGTATGTCTTAATATAGTGACAGGCTAATTCTGTTGCATTATAATCCATTATTCCATTTTCATTCACTACTCCTGCCTGCGCCATTGCATTATCCCATTCAATTACATTTTGGTAATGTAAATGATCAGGTAAAATAAGTGGGTCATTTTTCCACTTCCTTTTAAACTGCCTCTCTCTTTCCTTATTGTCTTTAATATCATAGCCTTTAAATGCTAAAACAAATCTATTAAAAAAGGCAGGTCGCGATTTCAGTAATACAATGCTTTTCTGTAAAGGAGTCTCTAAATCAGAATAAATCCAATTTGCGTTAAATGATCGAAGATTTAAGGTAACAATAACTGTTTTGACATTTGATGTTAAAGGAATTTGTTTTAACAATTCTTTATATATTCCTGAATGTAAGGCTCCTTTAGATATTGTTCCTAATTTTTTTTCTGGATAATATTCAGCAATAAACTCACTGATCGGTCGCTTATCATTATCATCTGACCTAAACGAAAAATTTGAAGATTCACCAATATATATTATATCAGAACTATCTTGAACAGCTCTAACAAGGTTAATTATATTGGAATGCTTTTGCAAATCATCTTCGAAAAACCATAATTTATAAATTATCCCAGTTGATATAACAAGTACACAAAACAGAATTAATTTTAAAAATACTTTTGTAATTGGGTTCATATGTATTAAAATTGAAAATAAATAAATTGGAAGTCTTCTACTCCTGAAAAAGAAATAATTGAAAAAGTAAGCATTATATATATTCCCCATCGAATTAAAAAATGCCTATTATTACACCAATTATCAAACCTATTATTATATAAAATAATATCGAAAACAATAAACCCCAATAATAGTATAATTACTGTATAATCAACATTTAATATACTTTCAGAATTCCAATTCGATATCAATAAATTAAATATATTAAATGCTTGATCGAGACTTTGACTTCTAAAAAACACCCAAATAAGAGTTACAAAGAAAAATGTTTTTAAGGCCAGTAAAATATGATTAAATGAAAAATCTTTATTGTCTGTTTTTATTGAGAATGCTTTGTTAAAAATCTTTTCAAACAAATATATTATTCCAAAAAATGCACCCCAAAAAATAAATGTCCAGTTAGCACCATGCCAAAAACCACTAATAGTAAATACTATCATTATATTAATTATCCATCGGTATTTTTTCGTTCTATTTCCACCTAATGGTAAATAAACATAATCTCGAAACCAAGTTGATAATGATATATGCCAGCGTTGCCAAAATTCACCAATATTTTTAGCAAGATATGGAGCCTTAAAATTATCCATTAAATGAATTCCCATTATTCTCGCTGTTCCAATTGCAATTGTTGAATAACCAAAAAAGTCGCAATAAATTTGGAATGAATACATAAACATTCCAAATAATATATCTTTGGAACTATATATATTTGGGTTATCATAAATTGCATCAACATATACTGATACATTATCAGCAATAACCATTTTCGCAAATAGACCAAATAATATCAACCTTAGACCATTTACTAAATTATCATAAGTAAACTTATGGTGCATTTTTAATTGTGGTGTTAACCTTGAGAATCTTTCGATGGGACCAGCAACGAGTTGAGGAAAGAACGACACATATAGTGCAAAATAACCTAAATGACGCTCTGCCTTTTGCCGACCATGGAATACGTCAATAGTATAACTTAATGTTTGGAAGGTGTAAAATGAAATTCCAACAGGTAATAGCACCTTTAATTCGGGGAAACTGTAAGCAACATTTAAATGTTCAAATAAAACATTTCCGTTACTTGTGAAAAAATTAAAATACTTAAACGAAAATAATAACCCCAAATTTGTGAACAAACTTAATAGTAAAAAGATACTTTTCCCTTTCCATTGTTGCCTTTTTTCAAGTTGAATTCCTGCAAAATAATCAATAAGTGTTGATGCAATTATTAATACTACATACTCCACCTTCCAACACATATAAAAATAGTAACTTGCACCTAACAGCAAGATCCATCTATATTTTGGTTTAATTAAAAAATAACAAATAATTACAATTGGGAAAAAAATCAGAAATTGGATGGTATTAAACAGCATATTAGTCTTTGGTTAACATATGTGACAAAATTAATTGGCAAATATAGAAATTATGAATTAATTATTTGGGCTAATATTACGTTAAATTACTAATTATGGAATTCAATAAATCATTAATCGATTCAATTTCATATTTGAATTTCTAATTAATAAGTTATTTTTGTACGCTATTGATATAACAATAGTTCGTTAAATTTTAAGCGGCAATTTTGCCATAATCCAATAGTTCTTTGACAATTTTTTGATTTTTTA
>JAEINW010000030.1 GCA_016342715.1 Salinivirgaceae bacterium
AACATTGATTAACGATTTAAGAAGTTGTTAATTCTTAAATCAAAATTCGTTAACTTCTCTCATGAGCGTTAGCGAATTTGTACTTTTCTCCAAGGGTCTTTAATCCTAATGCCATTGATTTAAGGTTTTTTTTTGTTGGATATTGAATTAAATGAAATAGTTTAAGAACAAGGAACATTGATTAACGATTTAAGAAGTTGTTAATTCTTAAATCAAAATTCGTTAACTTCTCTTATGAGCGTTAGCGAATAACTTCTCTCATGAACGTTAGCGAATAATCTTTGTTCGATATTCAATGAAATCTTATATAAACCATTAAATATTCTAAAGTAAATGGCATTACCATTAATCCCGAGCTTCCGGTATTTTGTAAATAATAAAATCGTTGGTGTGTAATTCTGGCAAACCCAGCATTACCAAGGCATTATCAGGCAATTCAACAGTACGTGATTTTCCAAAATTAATAACAACATTAATTTTAGAATCCTGATAGCTTCTTATGAAATGAATACAATCATCATTAATGCTAAGCTTTTTGTAAGATCCGTATTGCAACACAGGTTCCGAATTACGCAATGCAATTAGTTGTTTGTATTTTGAAAGCATCGACTCTGCATCGCCTTTTTGTTGTGCTGCATTTAATGTAATATAGTCAGGATTGACCGCAATCCAACTTTGGCTTGCAGAAAAACCTGAAAGTGTATCGGAATTCCACTGCATGGGACTGCGTGATTTATCACGATTATGGTTATTTCCTATTTCAAGTGCTTGTTCATGTGTTTTTCCTGCTTGAATGGCCAGGCTATAATGGGTAACTCCCTGAATATCTTTAATTTCATCAAAAGAGTTAGCCCTATGATTTTTCATACCTATCTCTTCGCCAAAATAGATAAACGGTACTCCCTTGGCTGTTAGCATCAAAACGGCTAAAGCATAAGCTCTATGTGGATTGTTTTCTGCCAATCGACTTTGTAAGCGCGGCATATCATGGCTGCCAAAAAACAAAGTTGGATAATTACTCATATTACTTTCCATGCTTTGGAGTTCATTAAAAAGCTTTTGCGCCGAAAATTCAGGTATGCTTCCAAAATTAAAATTGAACACCACATCTAACAATTCATTTCCCTGATATTGTTTAAGCACCTCTATTTTGTCGCTTCCTATTTCTCCAACAATAAACCTATTCTCATATTCATTTACAGTTTCACGAATAATTTTCATGGCCTTCTTTACGCCTTTTTGATCAATATCATACCGGTGTTCCTGATTTCCATTTTCATCCATCGGATTATCAAAAGTTATACCTTTGGTAGTTAAAAAGTTGATTACATCTAGACGGAATCCATCCACACCTAAATCCAACCAATGGCGGAAAACTTTTTGAATCTCCTCAATTACCTTAGGATTTTGCCAATTTAGATCTGCCATTTGTACCGCAAACTTATGGTAATAATATTGCTGTGTTACCGAATCATACTCCCAGGCAGTACCTCCAAAAAGCGATTCCCAATTGTTGGGTTTGTCTTTCCAAATATAAAAATCACGATAGGGATTGTCTTTTGACTTACGAGCTTCCTGAAACCACATATGCTCCGTCGAGGTGTGATTAACAACAATATCCATAATGACCTTTATGTCACGTTTGTGGGATTCGATAATAAAAACTTCAAAGTCGTTTAAGGTTCCGTAGGTTTCATCAATTTCATAATAATCACTAATATCGTATCCATTATCCACCTTGGGAGATTTCAAAAAAGGCGTTAACCATATACCCTTTACTCCCAATGATTGGATATAGTCCAATTCTCCTGTCATTCCCCTAAAATCACTATAACCATCACCATCGCTATCTTTGTAACTTGGCATGTATATTTCGTAAAAAACCGTCTCTTTCCACCAGATTTTATTTGGTGTATTATTGGTGCACGAGCTGGTAAGAATTAAGCAAATGAGTATAGATAGGAATGAGCAGAACAGTTTCATAATATTTGAGATTAGGGTAACCATTTAATAAATATAGGGTTCAAGTTTAAATCAGCGTTGATTTTATAATGTTTATGCCACCCTCTCCCTGTCAAGTTGAGGGTAACTAAAAAGTGCTAATTATCTAGTCAATAAAGAGTAAAAAAAAATCAAACAATTAACAACACATCACTCAACAACAGCCAATAAAAACATAATGATGTGAGACATAGCTACACATCATTATATTTTAAACCCAAAAATGTCATTAACACTTTATTTTCTAATGGCGGTCATTAGAAATACATTCATCTAAACTGCTATAAATAAATAATTTACAATGACATTTCGATAAATAAAATCTAAATATTTCAACAAGTTGAAATGTAAGATTTTCTAAATCGGGATTTCTCAAATCTAGCCATTGGAAAGGCTTGCGCCACGTTTTTCTTTTCCAATGACTGATTTGAGTTAAACATTAACAAACAACAAAACAACTACTCGATAACAATTTATAAATACAATTTATTTTTCTCTCATTTCGCCCACTTCAAGTGCTATAAGTGTAAAAACATTCCAGCTAAAAACCCTTGCCGAAGGCCACCAACAATTTGGCTGAGAAAGATCCATTGGAATTATTTCATGACTAAAGGGCTCGTTATAATTAAGATTGATTTCAGCCAGCATTCTTTTTTCTATTCGTTCTTTTGCTGGCTCCCAGCCATGTTTTTTACCTACAACATAAGCACAAATTTCATTCCTCATCCAACTACCCCCATTATAATATTGTCCATTAGGCCACATCTGTTCTGGCAGAAAAGGTTTGTTTTCCTGAGTAAAAAAAGTATCCGCCACATGGAAAATAACAGGTGAACAATCGTTAATTACCGGTACTTTATTTAGAGTGTTTATAACCATTTCAGAGTCGAGTAATGGAGTATTCCACAACCACCACGACATAAATTCGGGCATAAGATCGGTAAATGAAACAACATAGGGGAAATCTTTGTCGGAAACGATATACCCTCTTCCTTTATCATAAAAATTTCTGTATTCCTTTACAGCCTTGTTAATATATTCTTGCTCAATATCGAATCCCAATTCTTTAGCCGCCCTAAGTGTTATTGCATAAACACCTTGGTTTACTGCAAGATTTGACATTTTCTCTTTGTAGTAAACTACATCATTTTGGCTTAATGAAAAATGTGCACTAACAATACCATCCTTGTCGGGATCAAATTCCTGATAGCAAAATTCTAATGCCTTTTTTAAACGTACAGTATCTATGTGTGAGTTAAATCTTCTTTTATTAATCAATGCCCACCAAATCCATTCACAGGTAGCCTCATTTCCCTTTTTCTCAATACTTCCCATATAAGGAGTGATTATGGTTCCAATGGCTCCGTGTTTGTCTTGTGTACCGCCCCATTTTTTCCATACCGATTCATTTAAATCTTTATCGTAAACAGAAACAATACTCCAAAATGAATCTCGGTTGTACATATCCGGGGCATAATTAATACTTGGTACGTTATGTGGACTAAAATCGTTAGCTCCGCTTATCCAAGTTAGCATCATTAAGTCGGCGTACAACACTTTTTCAACATCAGAGCCTTTGAAGCCTAATCCTTCGGCAAGTCTAGTTTGGCTTGCCAATCGTATATCTCTAATATCTTTGGCTTTTTGAACAAACATTACAATAGTTTTTGTTTGTTTTTCACCTATTGGCATACGGTGATATGGATTTTTTTTAGGACTAATCTCCAGAATTTCAAAGTTCTTAATTTCAATATCTGATTTGCTTTCAATTAGTAATTGGGCAGTGCTTCCTTCAATGCCTTGCAGCAAGACCGATTCTTCAAAAGTAAGCCATTCATCAGCTGAGGCAGGCAGTCCTGATTTGTAATGAAAGCCAACTACTTCTTCTGTATTATTATGGCTTTTAAAAAGTCGTAAATTTAATGGCTTTGCTGCTTTATAGTTAAATTTTATGGTGTAAAATCCATCCTTTGCAGTAAATGGTATTTTAATACCTGAATTTTGTTCGGACTGTTTATTAGCAGTTGTAACTAAAAAATTATTGTCTTTTAATGCTTTTATATTTCCTCCATTTTGAGAATAGGATTTTGATAGATAACTGTTATTTAATACAGCTATTTCTCCGCTATTATAATCTGATAGTTCACCAAAGGTTAAGCTGACATACTGATTATTTTGTGTGCGTTCTTCATTATTTGCAATACGGTAAAGATTAACATCGGCAATGGTTTGTACCGCTTGAAAACCTATATTATTGACACCTTGATCGGTTGGTCGCTTGCGTATGTTGCGTGTCCATTGGTTGCGATACCCGGCATCGGTTAAAAGACCTACGGCAATGGAATCTTCGAAAAAGAAACCTGCAGCAGGATATATTTCTCTTATGGCTCCCCCCTGGTGGTTTAAATGATCGAAACTCCAGTATGAAACATCGTTGGAACAGGGGTTTAATTTGTTTTCAATTTGGTAAAATAGTAAAGGGATGTTGTTTTGTTCCAAGCTGATTTCCTTCTTTATTACATTAGCATTTACCATGTAATAATCGACTTCAACCGTAATAAAGGTCATTAAAGTTTTCAGATAATATTGTCCTGAAAGCTTAATCCCATCTTTGTTTTGAATAGCTGAAGATGCTTTCCAATTATGAATGGTATCAGAAAAGCTACGATCGGCATTTTCAATAATGAGGCTAAACTCACCACTGCCTTCATTGCAGGATACTGTTTTATCATTCCAAATTAAATTAACTCCATACCCGCTTGTCTCATTGCCAAACAACTGAAGTGATGCGTTTTGAGAGAACAGAGCAGTGGTTGAGGTAATAATTATTAGAAGAAATAAAGTGGCTTTTTGCATCAACATTTAATGTTTTAAATTAAAAATTATTACAAGTGTTCATTTTAAAAAGGGAGGCTCGATTCTCTGCATATTTCCTATACAGAATTATTGAGCCTGACCCTAATTAATCTAATACAAACTTAAATCAGAAGCTTTAGTCCTATGAAGAATATTAAAAAACTCTCGTAGGGCTCCATTACTATAAAAAATTACGGCTTTTCGTCGTTGTACAGTTTTGAAACTTGTCCATCGGCTAAAGCAATGTTATAGATTTTTAGTTCATCGATTGCGCCTTTGAAGTAACCAAGAGAAGTTGGAGTCTCAGTCCATGTCCATGTTGCAAGTTCAGCATCTGTGGCCACACAACCGATTATAAAAGGTTGAACTGAGGGAAGCGTTTGTGGAAAAGCTAAAATACCTTCTGTAGATGTCCATTCTTTTGTGAGTGTTCCTGCTACGAAAAACTTCATTATTTTTGTTGTGGAATTCAAGGTAATCACAATGTGATTCCACTCATTGACTTTAATAGAGTTATCCGTTTCATTATCTTTATTTATATATTCATCACCTGACTTGTAGGTAAAGAAAGGTTTTCCACCACCTTGAGTTTGTAATTTATAACCCTCCCAGTAATTCTGCGATAGAATATAGTTGTTTTCGTATAACTCAATAGGCTTAATCCAAACAGAGATAGATATATCAACTGGGATAAATGCTGTTGTATAAGGTACTTGAAGGTTGGCGCCCTTATCAAGATACACTGCATTTCCACCTTTTACTCCTGCAACCCATGTTGGAGACAATGCTTCAGCCCCAAAAACCCCAGCATTTCCTTCGGTAAATGTTCCCACATGTTTTACGGTTGAGTAAGCAGTAGCTGTAGTACCGGTTCCTTCATCAAAATGCCAACCTGCATTTAAGTAGAGCGACTCATCGATAAAACCATAAGCTGAAGCCATAAATGTGTCCATAGCTTCAGTTAACTGAACTACAAGGTTATCAATTTGTGCCTGTGTTAGCGCACCAGCAACAGCGTCTTTAACAGATGCAATGGTTGCCTTGTAGTTATCGATAGCAGCTTGAGGATAATCAGCTGATGTAGCAGAAGCAGCAAGGGCATCGGCCTCAACAATTAAGGTATTGAGTTCTGTTTTGTCACCCTGAACTACTTCATCATCTTCTTTACACGACCCAAAAATTAATAATGAGCCTACAATAAGAGCAAACAACATGTTGTGCACTTTTGTCAAATTTTTAAATTTCATAATTTTTAAATTTATTAGTGAATAAATAATTAAATTGATTTATTGATTTTGCCCCTTTAAGGCGCTATTTGCATCTATTTCCGCTTGAGGAATTGGCTGATACCGATTGGTTTCATAGTTAAAATCAGGTCCAAGTGCAGCTTCAGCAACAGACTTGCCCCAACGCATCAGATCGAAATAATGGTGGAACTCTTGTGCTAATTCAACCCTGCGTTCTTTCTGGATGGCAATGCGAAGCAAATTCTGATCGGATGTAACCACATCAGTAAGTAAATCAGCTGGTGGCGTTCCACTAAAACTTGCCAAAGCGCGTTGCCTAACTTTGTTGATGTTAACAATTGCCGAATCGTTTTTGTTGGTTTCATTAAAAGCTTCTGCTTTCATTAGTAATACATCGGCATAACGAAGGTATATGTAATTGAGATCGCCATCGCCTTTGAGTGATGATGAGATTTCAGAAAGCGGCTGCTGGTGTTTTTTAGTAAGAAATCCGGTAGGCGACCAAGAAGCGCTAAAGAGGTCTCCGTTTAGCCAAGGCTGACCATCACGACCAATAGAGGCGTCCAGACGAGGATCAACTTCGCCCGTAGTGCTTTTCTCAAAAGCATCAACCAAGCTTTGTGTAGGAGCATTGAAATAATAACCACCTTCCTGCGCTGGAGCAAACCATTGATTCAAGGCACAGCCAGTAAATGGGTTTTGGCCTGTTAAATGTTGAATTTCGAAAATTGATTCACTGCTGTTTTCATTTGCCAGCTTAAAGTTATCAGCATAATTTGGCAACAACTTATAAATTCCTAAGTCTTCCATTTGTTGAAAATAACCGATTGCAGCATGCCAATTTCCCTGATACATATTAATTTTACCCAGCATTGCCAAAGCAGCACCTTTGGTAACACGGCCTATTTCTGATGCACTGTATGAAACGGGCAAAACAGCCGCTGCATCCACCAAGTCATTCTCAATCTGATTATAAATACCCGCCACATCGCTTAGTGGCACATGAATGGCTTCCTGGGTAAGTTGTGGTAATAATTTAAGAGGTACTTTTCCAAAAATATTCACCAAATTAAAATACGTGTATCCACGGATAAATTTAGCTTCTCCAACAATACGACTCTTAAGGATTTCATCCATAGGAACTTCTGCAATATTAGCTATTAAATTATTAGCCCGGGCAATAGCTTCGTAAGCAAAACTCCAGTAGTTGGTGCTAATACCATTTGTTGCATCAGTATTAAACTCATCGATGTAAGTAATTTCAGACTGATCTCCAGGATTACCACCTTTTACGGCATCTTCGGACGCCACATCGCCAAAAACCCACATGGCATTGTCAAAGCGACTAAATGTAATACCTTGATAAGTGCCATTCATCGCTTGAATTGCCTGACTTTCATTTTTATAAAAAATGTCGGTTGAAAATTCCCCTTTCAGATCTTCAGTTAAAAAATCGGTGCAGGCACTAGATAAAACCAAGGTAAATACAAGCAATAATTTTGAAGGCAATTTCTGATTGTATTTACCTACCATTTTTTCATTCCTTAGCTGAAACTTGATTGTATCAGTTATTCTTTTAAAATTTATTTTCATCTGTTTATAATTTAAATTTAATGGTCAGATCGAATATCCATAATAAACATTTCCGGTTTGTGTAAGCCTTAGTACATGAATAATTCATAGCTGATAATCATTAAAAAGTGATATCGATTCCAAGCA
This sequence comes from Salinivirgaceae bacterium, assembly GCA_016342715.1. Taxonomy (GTDB): domain Bacteria; phylum Bacteroidota; class Bacteroidia; order Bacteroidales; family SZUA-534; genus JAEINW01. Next base: position 7,824 of record JAEINW010000030.1, read on the forward strand.
TAAAAGTCATTGCTGACGGGTAAGTTCCCCAGTCAATACCCGAAGCACGATCGCCTTCGCTAGAAGAATTATTACTTACTGTCATTTCAGGATCAAGACCTGAATATTTGGTAAGTGTGAATAAGTTGGTACCCGATACGTAAACCCTTGCTTTTGACAAACCCACTACCTTAGATGTATTCTCAGGAATGGTATATCCAAATTGCAAGTTCTTTAATCTCAGATACGAACCATCCTCAAGAAACCGCGATGAGGGTCGAGCATTGTTTGATTTAGCAGTCCACGATGGTCGAGGTTGGGTATTAGATGACCCATCACCTGTCCAGCGTTCATCAAAATATCGCTGCGTAACTGTAAAACCTCGGTAAAATCCTTCAATATCCTGATTGATCTGAACATAAATTTTATTACCATAAGTACCCTGAAAGAATACGCTTACATCAAAATTTTTATAATTGGCTGCCAGATTAAGTCCTGCTGTAAATTTTGGAATAGCGCTTCCCAAGTGCTTTCTATCCTCAGAATCAATACGGCCATCACCATTCTGATCTTTGAATTTTACATCGCCGGGATGTATGTTATTACCTTGAAAAGCAGATAGTAAAATATCGGTTTGATTCTGAAATATACCATCCATTTCGAGCAAGTAGAATGACCCTATGGGCTGTCCTTCTTCAGTTTTAGTAGCATATACACCCGATTCAACTACTCCCCCAAAAAGTGGAGCGTCCAAATCAAGTACTTCGTTATGCAGAAAGGCAACATTTCCTGCAATTGAATAGCCATAGTCGACCTTTGATTGACGGTAAGTAGCTTCCAATTCAATACCTGAGTTCAAAACAGATCCACTATTTATCCATGAAGCAGAAGCATAACCGGTTGATGGTGGGTTAGGTGCTTTAACAAGCATATTTTCTGTAACTTTATAATAATAATCGAGTGAGAATGCCAATGCTCCACTGTAAAGACCAGCATCTATCCCAGCATTATACTGATAGCTGGTTTCCCATTTTAAGTTTTCGTTTCCAAGCGAAGTTTGAGCATATCCACTATTGGATATTCCGCCCAATGGATAGTTATAATAAGGAGAAATACGGTCACTATAAGCATAAAGTCCTATGTCTTGATTTCCAATAGCGCCATATCCTGCACGTATTTTAAGGTTTTCAAGCCACACAACATTCTCAAGAAAACTCTCTTGCGTTAACACCCAACCGGCTGAAACAGAATAGAAAGTTCCCCATTTGTTATTGCTTGTAAACCTTGAAGAACCATCGCGACGAAGAGTCCCCGACAGGAAATATTTTTCTTTGAAATCATAATTTAACCTACCAAAAAAAGATGCCAATGTAGAAGCCCACTCGCTTTGACTACTTATTTTAGTCCCAAGTCCATTGCCAATGTAGATAAGCTCTTCCTGCTCAATGGGGAAATCCATATCACTAGAGTACAAGGCTCTTCCTCCGTCTTTAATAGCCTCAAAGCCCAATAAGCCTGAAAGGGTAGATTCACCAAATGTTGTTTCATAATTAAGAAGATTATTTAACATCATGTTAACAGTGCGTTCATCGCTGACATTCAAGCCATTTATTGAGTTTATCCTATCGAAAGTTCCCCAGGTTGGACTGAAGCGGCGGTTGTAGGAATTGCGAAAGTCAATCCCCAGATTCGTAGTAAATTTTAGTTTTGAAGTTATTTTTGCAATAAAATAGGCATTACCCAAATAACTATCATCTTTACGGTTGTTGTCGTTATAATCACTCATGCCAATAGGATTGTATCCATCGCCAAGAAAAGAATCATACTTTTGGTCTCCAAAGTATTCGGCTGGACGATCTACATAGGTACCATCATCAAATCGAATAGGAATAGCTGGATTGCGAAAAAAAGCATAACGAATGACGCTACCACCATTTCCACCAGCACCGTCGCCTGAACTTCCAATCATATCTGTACTGGAAAACCCAGCCAGCATACTCATGCCCACCGTAAGCCATTTACTTGCTTCAGTAGTTACATTAAGTTTGGCTGTTCCACGGGAATAACCAGAACCGCCAATAGTACCTTTTTGGTTAAAATACGAGGCGGAAAGTATAAAAGTAGTTGATTCATTCCCTCCTGATACGGCAATTTCATGTGAATTTACAGGTGCCGTTTGAAGCAATTCCTCTACATAATTTACATTAGCAAAACCTACGGCATCGTCTGAGGTAATAAGGTTGCGATGAAGAGCTGATGGTAGAAACGAATTATCGTTAGTAGCGGCTTCGTTATAAATAGTAATATAATCTTCAGTGTTTACCATATCTGTAAGCCGGGTAGCTTTCTGAAAACCTGTTTGCCCGTGATAAGTAACTATAGTTTTACCTTTAACTCCTTTTTTAGTAGTTATTAGCACCACGCCATTATTTGCTCTAGAACCATATATAGCAGAAGCTGATGCATCTTTCAATACGGTTATATTTTCAATGTCGCCGGGTGAAAGAATTTTAAGTGCATCAGCGGTTGGTATCCCGTCAACAATATAGAGTGGTTCATTATTGGAAAAAATAGATCCCGTACCCCGTATTCGAACAGAGACTCCTTCGCCGGGGGCTCCAGTGTTTTGTGTGACCTGAACCCCTGCTGCCCGGCCTTGCATAGCTTGAGATACGTCTGCTACGGGCACTTTGGAAAGCTCGTTACCATCAACTTTGGCAACCGCTCCCAGCACACTGCGTTTCTTGGCAGTACCATATCCCACCACAACCAACTCATCTAATTGAGTTACATCGGGCAGCATTTTTACATTAATATTTTTTTGATCGCCAAGAGTTATCTCCTGAGTAATGTATCCGATAAATGATACGGAAAGCGTAACGCCCTGAGAATAATTTAAGGAAAAATTACCATCAAAATCAGAAATTGTACCCACCGTTGTGCCAGTAATAAAAACGGTTGCCCCAGGTAAAGGTTCACCTGAATTGCCATCCAGTACAATTCCACTTATGGTTTTTTCCTGTGCATACAGGTGTGTACTAAATACGAATCCAACAAAGAGACTAAAAAATATTTTTACTATTATTTTCATTGTTGTTTAGTTTAAAAAGTTATAGTTTTTTTATATTTATTGTTTCCATAATTATTAAAATGCAATTACAATTTCGTTAACGTAAACTTTTCCATCACGGTGTTCAATGTTTGAACCTGCAGGAATAGCTACTAATAATCTTGACTCTTGTTTTTCAATACTAAATTCTGCATTTGCTACTACATTTTCAGCAATGACCTTTCCTGTAAATACATCATATAAATCTATTGCATCACCGCTGTAGGTATAAATTATATTTTTCACTTCATCGTATGGATTATAGTAAAGGTAAGTTGGGTAAGCTTCTGAACCATAAAAATCGGTTGCAAGGCAGTTAAGGCGCAACACCTGTTCAACATTGGTAGTTGAAACAATTGCACCAAAAATACCCACATGCGCAGAACCATAAATACTGAACATTGAATGCCTTGGTTGATTTACTACCCAATGAGGGCCATCACCCAATGCAACCGGGCTTACTCCTTTTAGGCGCTCATCGCCATATACATCAACTTTACGGATGCCTTCATAGGCAATTATGTTCCTGGTTATATCCTTCAACTCTGGAACTGACTGGTTTTTATCGGGTATTTCGTATGGGTAAAACAGACGAGTTGCATTGGCTGCATTCAGCATCCATTTACCTATTGATTCAGCATATTGAGGAGCATATCGAACCATAGGAACTAAAGGCCAAGCCATATCGAATGTATTCATTAAAAACGCATAACCTCCTCCATCAATAATACTGCCTTGCAGGCCGTAAACATCATAGTCGCCAAAACGATCGGAGATAATTCCCCAACCTGTACGGCCTTTTTCAGCAGTGCAACCATCAAAAGTCCAATTAAGAATTTTGTTAATATCAAAAGAGCTACCCTGTTCAGCATTCAAACGTGCTGCAGTAAGAGCTCCAAAAGGCATTAAAACTTCGTAAAATCTGCTTTCAGTTTGCGACTCAAGGGCAGACATTGCTGATTTAGCCCCTTGTAAAAACTTATCGTCGCCAAACTTTTGATACGCACTATATAGCACATACGCATGTCCGGCTGCGGCATCTTGCTGATAGGGTATTTGATTTTTTTGCCCGGTCATGCTTGAATAATTAAAGTAAGAATAATCGTAGTTCCCATCCAATACTGAATCGGCCTTATAAAACTGCTCTGCTATTGTATATTGTAGCTTATCTGCATTTTCAACACCTTCAAAAATATCGGAAACTGCATAATAAAGTACATTTGGGAAAACATCGTACCACCAATCGCGGCCATAACCACCGCCTAATAAAGCAACTTCAGGACAGGTATTATTCATCATAATATTCCATCCATTATCGCTATTAAAATAGTTTTGAACCATTTTAACATAGTTCAAACTATCTTGATTCGTTTTATCAATTCCAACTAACCCCGCTCCCATTAATGCTCCCATTGAATTAATTGCCTCGTGAAACTCCCCGTTATTTACATCTGCACCTTGGCGTACATCACCAATAACTGTAAAGAGCCCAAATGTTCGTTGATCAATGTTTCGTGAATTATTATCAAACCATATAAATGGACGATAATCCCCTTCAACAAGCGTATCAAAAATGAACTCATCAAAGTTTAGTGCTTTTTCATGCCAATCAAGCATTTTGTATGGCTGCGGATGTTGCGGCATATCAATTACCCTTTGAATTGGCACTTGCTTAATTGCAACATCATTATGTGTAGAGCAAGCACTAACAAACAAGGCTATACTGAAAATTAAAATGTTCGTTTTATACATAATTCAAAATTTTACTAATATAAAAATTATAAGCCATCTACTCCTTGCTTTAATTCACCTTCAGCTTCACCGGTACGTTTAATAATGTGTTTTGCTAAGGGTATTGATAGTAGCTGCACAATTGCAATTATAGGCAATGAATATTTTAAAGCAAAAGTGTTAGAAATACCAAATGACAATGATATAAATAGAACCAGACCCGTGAATCGACCAACATACAACCCAAATTCATGATTAAAAAGGTAGGCAAACTCACTGCGTTTCTCCTTTTTTGAAACCACATTGATAACGTGCATTTGTATTGGAAAATAAGCAATATCGTGTAAGGGTTGAAAAAGTACTTTCATCAGCATGAAAATAATCACTCCCACTGATGAGAATAGAATTGCATTTGCTATAGTACCTATTACAAATGCGATGAGACCAGCAATAAAAATATAGATACGGTGTTCTGGTTTTGCAAAGCGACCAAGAAAATAGAGTATTACAGCTGTTACCACGCCACTTATTGATTGAATAAGCCCAAGCGAGTTTTCATCGCCCACCAAAGTCATTACAAGAATGGCTGGAGCAGTTACTAAATATCCCTGTGCAAGCCCTTTTAATCCAGACAACACCAACATTTTTTGCCAAAGCACATCAAATTTGAAATATACAAATTTTTTCTGTTTAGGATTTCTAAACTTATCGCGATGAGCAACTATAGTTGCAATAATTGTTAAAAGAAATACGCCTATAGTTACTAATCGATATGACATAATAATAGTTCCTCCAAACCAGCCTCGTTCTTGACTTGATACAATAAACCACCCCACAAAAAGGGGTATTATTATGGCTGCAATAGTATAGAAAAAAGTTTCTACCCCATAATAGTAATTTCTATTTCCATCATTGGTTGTATCCAATGCTAAAAAATCGCGATTGGCCCAGAAGAAACCAAATGATATGCCCATTACTAAACCAACCATTGCTACACCTATATGATTTAAGCCTTCAAGACTCATCATATATATCATTGAAATACCACTCATAAGCATTCCCAAGCTATAAAGTCTCACAATTTTAACGGACTTTAATAGAAATCCATTAATAAAAAAAGTTATAGGAATGCCTGTATAAACTGCCAATTGATAAACTGCTACCATGGTTTGGTCGTTTGAGCTACGCATTATGTATGCCCCAACAAAAATGTCGACAATAGGTAGCACCAATGCATAAATCATATTTGTTAATAACACCGTACGCATATCGCGAGGGTGCGACTTAAAAAAATCTATCTCGTTTATGAGTGCCTTAAATATTTTAGTTCCCTTCATAAGCTTAATTTTCCAATGTTTTTAGCAACTCTGCAATAGAAAAATCAGCTTTACAAATTACTTCATCAGAAGCTCCATAATACATCGACACTTTATCACCATCAACTATATGTCCGTTTGTAAATACAACATTTCCAAAAAACCCTTCTTGCTCATATTTTGCAATAGGTTCCATTATTGGTTTATTACTGCGCGCAACAACTATCGACGGATCATCTAAATCTAAAAGCAGTAAACCTAAACAATAACGATGCTCCTCGGTTGCGCCATGGTATATTTCGAGCCATCCTTTTTCGGTTCTTATTGGTGCTGCACCTGCCCCAAGTCGTGCACTATCCCACATCCCTTTTCGTGTAGTGGCCAATAATTTATGATTTCCCCAATGTAAACCATCAGGCGATTCAGCTATCCATATATAGTTTCCTCCTAATTCCGGACTACTCGGACGATGTAAAGCATAATATTTACCATTTATGCTTTCTTCAAACAATGCACAATCTTTATTATGCGGAGGAAACATCATGCCTTTTCTTTCAATACTCTTCCAATCTTTAGTAAAAATATATCCCACAGCAACGGCATAAGGCGATACCATTGTATATGTAAGATGAAAACCATCGGCACGAGTTGCAACTCTGCAATCTTCTATTCCAAAACTCTCTAAAATACCTTTTCCTATAATTGGTTTATATCCTTCAGGCTCATAGAATTTTTCACCATCATCACTACACACTAATCGTAAATGAGAAAGTGTTGTTAAATAGTCTTTTCCTTTATATTTAATTATGCGTGCATCGCTAGCATCTAAATCCTGATCGTCTTCATTAAAACTTAACACCTCAACAAATCCTTCTGCGTTAAAAATTGGAAAACTAATTTTGCCTGGTTCCTGAACTGGACGTTCGGCAACTCTTAATAGTAACCATTTTTTATTCTCAAATTGAAATACTCCCGGGTTTAATAAACATTCAATCTCCATGCCTGGTATGCTAGGAGTTATATCAATAGGCCGCATTATTGGGTTTGATTTTGATCGTATTGCGTTATCCATATTTTAATATTTTCTTTATTCTTAAAAATCTTAAAACAAAGCTACAACCAGCCCTTTGTAAACAAGTGCAATATAGAACCAACAGTGTGTACTATACTACCTAAATACTGAAATAGAACTCTATTACACACATTTGGGAATAGAGTATCCTAAACTGCATTTCCTTGTAAATTCTTAAGTCATGCGAATCAAGGGTTGAAATTATTTGTTTTTCAGGCTGAAAGCCTAATTTAGTTCAGCCCAATGCAACGCATTGGGTTTTTGATAAGTAGAAATTAGCGTCCTGTAAGGACAATTGAAATTAAGCTGCCTTTTCAAGGCGATTATTTGTTCGCGATTTTAAGACCCAAGGCGTTGCCTTTGGGTTGAATTTAACTGCACTTTCAGTGCGTTATATTGAAAACGTATTGTCAAATTTCAACCCTTGATTCGTATAAGTCATAATTTAATATTGGATACTAACTTAAGAATTTATTTCGCTAAGTAAAATCGATAATTTGGATACGATGGATACAATTATGGAAACCAGGTACACGCTATTAAAAGCTGTTTTGGTTATTTTTACAAAATACTAAGAAAACAATTCATGAAAAACATAAGTACTACATTATTATGCATTTTTACCTCGGTTGTAATTGGCAATGCACAACAAATAAATATTGATAAAATTGATTTAATGCCCAATATTCCTAATCCTATGGAAATTCAAGATTGGAAGAGTGTTACATCGGCCTATGATTCATTGGTATTTTCATCATTAAACCAAGGAACTTACCTACCATTAGTTAGTAATTGGGAAAGCGGCATTGTTATAACTAATGAACCTACATTTGGACTCCCAAGTTATGTGGGCAGCGAAATGCCAACTCGTGGTGAAGCTATTAATATGATACCCGCTTTAATAAGCGCTTCATTAATTGGTATTGACAAAACAAATCAATTCGGAAAAAATTGGGTTGAAATGATTCGTGATTTTTTTAATCCCGATCAAGGGGTCTATGTCAATAATCCCGGTGGAAAAACAGGAAGTGATTGGTGGTATGATACTATGTGTAACATTTTCTTTTATCAGTTAAAAAGTCTTTACCCTGAAACATTAGAATTCAATACTCAATTCCGCAGCATTGCTGATAGTTGGCTAGAGGCGGTTGTTGCAATGGGAGGCAGTGCAACACCATGGCAAGTACCCTATATGAATTATAGAGCCTGGAATTTGGAAACTATGGAACCTCTTGATGAGGGTGTTATAGAACCTGAAGCAGCCGGAGCAATTGGTTGGATACTCTATAATGCATTTGTAGAAACTGGTGAAGATAAATATAGAATTGGCGCAGAATGGTGTATCGAATTTTTAAACAGTTTAGATGAAAATCCAAGTTACGAATTGCAACTTCCTTATGGAATATATACTGCGGCAAGAATGAACGCTGAACTTAATACAAACTATGATATTGAAAAGATGGTTAATTGGTCGTTTGATATTGGTCCATTGCGAGAGTGGGGATGCATAATTGGAACCTGGAACGGCAATGATGTATCGGGACTAATTGGTGAAGCCGAAGCTTCATATCCTGACTATGCCTTTTTTATGAATGGTGCAGAGCAATTTGGAGCTTTGGTTCCAATGGTGCGTTACGACGACCGCTTTGCACGTGCCATTGGAAAATGGGCACTAAACCTTACCAATGCATCACGTCTGTTTTACAGTGCATATCATGATGCCGAGCACCAAGATAATAAAGATTGGATTAGCCAATACGATACAAAAGGAGGTATGGCTTATGAAGCTTTAAAAGAAAGTAAAAATGGAATAGAAGGTTACGCTACAGGTGATGCTATGGGCGGTGGATGGGCAGAAACTAACCTTTGCCTTTATGGATCATCTCATGCCGGTATTTTTGGAGGAATAATTTCCGAGGTTCATAACAGCAACATACTTCAGCTCGACCTACTTAAAACAGATTATTATGGTGCTGAAGCGTATCCATCATTTCTATTTTTCAACCCACTTAATACATCATCAAATATTCAGATGACTCTTCCTACTGGGACTTGGAATATTTACGATGCAACACAAAACACGGTGCTTAATACTACCGTTTCCAATTCAACAACAATAACACTCACCACAGATGAAGGTACAATTATAGTACTTGTACCGAGCGATAAACCAATTGAACATATTGGTCAAAAAAGTTTGGCTGGTGGTATTGTAATTGATTATAACAATGGACAAGTACAAGACTCAAAATTACCAAGATTAAAAACAATTGCTGCTGAAGACACCTTGGTTGAATTTGGTTCACTTACTAAAATATATTGTACCGTTGATCAAGAAATTGAACAAACGCTGCAATACCAATGGCTTATTGATGGAATAGTTATTACCACTGAGACTAAAGATAGCATGGTATTTTTAGCCGGCAATATCGAAAAACAGTCAATAATTAAATGCATTGTTAGCGAAACAAACGGATGGACAGATTCGGCATCTTTAAAAATTACAACTATAAATGCGGTTCCAATTGCACCAAAAATTAATTCTATTGAGGCTGAACCAAGAAAAATAGAACCCTCTGCTTCATCGACCTTTACTACTTATGCAACAGATTTGAATAATGACTCATTGAGTTATCTGTGGTTCAACATAAGTGGAGATATCATTGGCAACACGCCTTCAATTATTTGGAATGCACCATTAGAAGAAGGAATATATAGCTTTAGCTGTAAAGTAACTGATACTGATCTACTGTATGATATAGCATCTATAGATATTCTTGTACGAAGAGAACAAGAACAGGCTGTTCTTGTTGCTGATTACCCTTTAAATGGAAATGCCAGAGATATTTCAATAAACAAGAATCATGGTATTGCACAATATGTTGAATACTATGGCGAACCTGATGCTTTTTTGGGTAAATCTGCTTTTTTGAACAACGGCCAGTCACTAATACGCATTCCTAATAATACAGAACAACAAGGAAATACTGCTTTAGCAATTGCTTTCGCCTTCAAAATCGATAATATTCCAAGCAATGAGGCATTTATAATCTCGCACGGCAGTTGGCAAGAACGTTGGAAATTTTCGATTTCAGATGGAAAGCTTCGCTTTACTATGAAAACTACTTCAAAAACAGTAGATATAGACAGTGATCTATTGGAAACAAATAAATGGTATGAAGTTGTTGGTCAATATTCTGGGACTGAACTTGAACTTTATATGAACAAGAAACTAGTCGTATTTAATACATTAGTTGGAGAAATTTCAAATACACCAAAAGATATTTCGGTAGGCCAAATGTTACCCAACGATTTCAACTATCCTTTTTCAGGATATATTGATAATTTGCTAATTTTTACTGGTACTCTGACAAATCAAGAGATTGATACAATACATGAAATTTATGATAGTATTCGTTTAATTGCTAATTCTGAACAGATTATTTGCTATCCAAATCCAGCAAACGATCAAATCAATCTAATATTTCCAAAACATAGTGTAACAAAAGCCAATATTTCAATCTATTCAATAAGTGGGCAATGCATTTACAAAGAATTAATCGCTATTTTAGATGAGTCGACAAATTATTCAATTAATATATCGCAACTAAAATCGGGAGTATATTTTCTTAAAACTAATATAAATAACGAAAGCTACGCAGCAAAAATAATTAAAATACATGCCCCATAATATTCCTTTCCTTTTAAGCACTTTTCATTTTATCGATATTCTATTTTATTAATCGTAGAAATAGCGCTAAATTTATTGAAAAAACAACTTAAATATGCTGCTTCAGTTGATATGTAAAATAATGAAATTAAGCCTATTATTGTTATTTATAATCATAGCTCCACTATTATATGCTTATGAAAATACTGGTGTGCAACACGAAAATATTGGCAACAACAATGGCCTTTCAAATAGTGCCGTAACATTAACCTACGAAGATTCAAGAGCTTACGTATGGTTTGGAACTTGGGATGGATTAAATAGGTACGATGGAAGTGAAATTGTAGTTTTTAAACCAAATCCATTAAAAGAAGGGTTTATTAGTAATAATATAATAAGAGATATATTTGAAGATGCAAACAATAATCTATGGGTAGTTACAGAAAATGGCATTAATCGCTATAACTATGCCAACGATAGTTTCGAGGCACATCTTGTTGATTTTAATACCAAAGAATATAAAGAGAATCAGTACATAGCCAAAGCATCCTACGATGGCTCCATTTATTGTTTAATTAAGGAAATTGGTTTTTATAAGTATAATACTGAAAACAAGAGTTTTGATAATTTACGTAGCTCTACCAGCAAAGGCATTATAAATTTCTTTATCGACGATAATAACAATGCTTTTTTTATTTCTAAAAATGGAATAGTCGAGCATTATTTATTAAACCCCTATAGCCTTATTAAAGAGTATAATTTAAACCAAACCATTAATGCAGAAAATACATGGCTAATTGAAAACAATTTAATACACTATCTTGCTTATTCTCCAGAACTTGGTATAATAAACTTTCTTTCCATTGAGAATTCAAATGTCATACAAATAAATTTACCTTCAAGCCTAATGCTTGCTACAACAATAAAAGCTTCTAAAAGCAGCAATAAATACTGGATTGGATGCGATAATGGCGAAATTATTAGCATTGAAAAGCTAACATCGGAAAAGCCAATTATTAAGCAAATCTTTTTGGAAAAAATTTCGGAGCTCAACATTAAAATATGGGATATTTCTGAAACAAACCCAGACCTGTTATGGATTGGAACAGACGGGAATGGCGTTCATAAATACTCATTTAACGGGAAACCATTTCACCGTTTAACTAAAGGCGATTTGACAAAAGGAAAGCTTTCACATAATATAGTTAGGGCGATTACTGAAACTAAATATGGTGATTTTTTTATTGGAACACGAGGTGCTGGATTAAACAAGGTTAAGTTTGGCAAAAGCACTCAAGAAATTAATATTAATAATGGCTTATCTAATAATGCCGTTTTATCGCTTGAAATTGACAAATATGAAAATATTTGGATTGGAACCGATGGAGAAGGAATTGATATGCTCGATATAAAAAATGGAAAAATATACCACTTCCCCGATGATTTTTTAAATGCTCCAAACCTTAATTTCCGCTCCGTTTATGCTATTTGTTTAGATACCTATGGTAATATTTGGATTGGCACAAGTGGATACGGAATTATACAACTATATATAGAGAAAAATAAAGATAATTGTTACACGGTTAAGCATTGGGAGCAGTTTAATACGAACACCCAAAATGGACTAATAAGCAATATAATATATGCTATTGAAGAAGGCGAACCAAATACTCTATGGATTGGCAGCAGAAGAGGCGGCCTTCAAAAATTCAATACATTAACAAAGAAATTTAATGCCTTACATATTAATGATAAAGAAATTCTTAATAACAACGATGTTCTTTCAATTTGCTACAATCATAACCAGGAATTATGGGTAGGAACCAGTGGTGGGCTAAACCATATTAATTTATCAATAAATCCTTTAGAAGTAACTTATTATACCGAAAATACCAATTTAGCTAATAATACTATACATGCTATTGAACAAGATAAACTCGGTAATATATGGGTTAGCACAAACAAAGGCCTATGCAAAATTGATAGAGAAACAAATGTAATTTCCAACTTTAATTCAACTGATGGATTAGGGAATTTAGAATATACTGATGGTGCCTCATTTCAAAGCATGAAATCAGGAAACATTTACTTTGGCGGTATTAATGGGATAGACTGGTTTCACCCCGATTCAATTTTAATATCCCAACATTTTCCAAAGTTAGTAATTACTGATTTTTACATAAATCAAGAAAAACAAATAGCAGAAAAAAAAGGCTCGCCATTAACAAAGCACATTAGCGAAATCGACACGCTTTTATTAAGCCACAATCAAAACTTCTTTTCGTTCTCATTAACAACGCTTAACTTTCATAATAAAACAAAAACTGAGTACGCCTACATACTTGAAAATTTCTATCCTGAATGGATAAAAGTGAAAAATGGGCGAAATATTTCATTTACAAACGTTCCTCCTGGTGAATACAACTTCAGAGTGCGCTGGACAAATGAAGATGGAATTTGGAATAAAGAAGAACATTCAATATTTATTAAAATTAAACCCGCTTGGTATCAAACCATATTAGCATATATATGTTATTTTATAGTAATATTATCACTTACAATCGTAGTATTTAGGTTTTATATTTGGCGCGAAAAAGAGAAAAACAAACTTGTTGTACAAGAAATTAAGTATCAAAAACTTGAGGAAATTAATCAATATAAGCTTCAATTTTTCACGAATATTGCTCACGAATTCAGAACCCCGTTAACCTTAATTATGGCACCAGCTATTTCTCTGCTAGAAAAGTTTGAAAATAATTCAACTATAGGGCCAGCACTCAAAACAATACATAATAATTCAAAAAAACTAATTACACTTATTGCAGAATTAACCGACTTTAGAAAGATAGAGACTGGTAATAGACGACTGAGAATTCAATTTTCGAATCTGACTCAATCAATATTAAAAATTACAGAGGTATTTTTACCATTTGCAGAACAAAATAATGTCAAACTTAAATTTAATAGTAAAATATCCGTGTCTGGTTGGTTTGATTCTAATGTGATTGAAAAAATTATCACAAATTTAATTTCAAATGCAATAAAATATACGCCAAAAGGAGGTAGGGTTACCGTTAATATTGAGCAATCAGATAATAATGCCATTATATCAGTTATTGATACAGGAATTGGTATGTCAAAAGAAGTACAAAAAAAAGTGTTCGATCGGTTTTTCTACCAATCAAGTGAATTACCAAAATTAAAAGGAGCACCTGAAGGTTCTGGCGTAGGATTAGCACTAACAAAAAGTTTAATTGACTTACACCGAGGCACAATAGTACTTAAAAGTTCATTGGGAAAAGGCTCTATTTTTAAGCTTACAATCCCCATACATAAAGACCTTTTCAAAGAGGATGAAATAATTGAATCTGAAAATCTTTCGCCAATATCAAATGACCCTTGTTTAGAATTTATCCCTGAAACATCTTCAAAAAAAATATTAACTCTACCGTCAAATAGTATAAAAATACTTATTGTTGATGATAACTGTCAAATAAGAGAATTATTAAAAGATGTATTAGCCGAATATAACATCTTAGAAGCTGAAGATGGACAAGATGCTGTGTCGATACTTTGCGCAGAACATATTGACATAGTAATTAGTGATGTTATAATGCCAATCATGGATGGACTTGAACTTTGCCGCTACATTAAACAAAACTTTGATACTTGTCATATACCAGTTATACTATTAACCGCAAAAGGAAGTGTTGAGCACCGAATTGAAGGTATTGAAGAAGGTGCAGACAGCTATATCCCAAAACCTTTTGATCCACGACATTTAAGAGCTCGTGTTTATCAATTAATTGAATCAAGAAATAAACTTCGTCAAACCATAGCAAATGAAGGATTTATTCCAACCGAGCTTATTGCAGATTATGATACTCGAGATTCTAAATTTATTAAATCACTAAATCAATTTATTAATAAAAACATAGATGTTGCTGAATTGAACTCTGAATCGATGATGCAAGAATTGTCAGTTAGCAAAACTCAATTATACCGAAAGGTAAAGGCACTCACAGACCTAACTCCTCATGGTTACCTAAAAAGAATTAGAATTAAATCTGCATTGCAATTATTAGAAACTACTGATTTAAGTGTTTCTGAAATAATTGATAAAACGGGATTCAATAACCGAACTTATTTCTATCGTACATTTAAAGAAGAGTTTGGAACCTCACCTAAAGAATACATTAAAAAGTCTAATTCAAATAATATTTAATTGAGCAACTCAGCAAGCTAATTTCCCAGCATATTTGCTTTTATTAGAAAAATAATATTTCCTATCAAACATAATTGTAAGAAAGGCACCTGTGTTACACCCCATATTTTTCCTTTAATGGGGCATTAATAACCTCATGAAGTTTCGTCTGCAAGGCTTCAGTATCTTTTCTTGTTAGTCCCGCAGTTGAAATTAAAGGGTGAATGATTACCTCAGCAATACCAGGGCTTGCTTTTCCTTTAAACAGGCCACTACGTTGCAATCTTTTCCAATTGGTTGTTTGTGTGACTGGTAAAATAGGTATTTGCTTTTGAATGGCAATAGCTACTGCCCCTGCTTTAAATTCACCCAATTTAGGAGCATCTATAGGAATGGTTCCCTCAGGCAAAATTACCAAAGGATGTTTATTATCAATAACTTCCATCATTTTTTTAAAACTTTTTAAAGCTCCCATTTTATTGTGCCGGTCAACTAAAATATTCATGCCCGAAGTATAAAAGATATGGAATAAGGGCCATTTCTCAATTTCCTTTTTCCCCGTAAAAACAAAGTATTGTGGAAATATAGCATACAAGGTAGCCGGGTCGATAAATGAACTATGATTTGAACATATTAAAAAAGGTTGATCTTTAATTATATTTTCTCTCCCCTTCACACGCATAAATATTCCTGAACCATATAACCAAACTCTGGCGTATACTTTTATTACTTTAAATGCCTTTGGAAATCTTTCTTCTTTTGACAGAAGAAATTTAAAAATTGGAAAAAATATAATTAGAGATAATACAAAATATAACAGAAAATAAATTTTGTAAATTATGCGCAGTGGAAATAAAATTATATTCATTCGTAACTATTAAAATTAATTAAAAATAAAATACCGTGGACAAGCTAAAAATTTTCATTAAACAGCATAAATATGCTATTAACATCCACAGCAAAAGTAAACATAACATTTTATTATTACTAGAAAAAAAAAGAGAAGATGCCTGCAAGTTAAACCATATCATTTCGTGCAAATTTAAATAGCCTTGAAATAAACATACATTAACTTATTCTAAAGCCTTTTACTTGGTTCTCATTTCCTTAATAATATCAGAACTTATCCAATAAATATCAGAACTACCGTTTCCGGGAACTGCGGCTAATTCTAATAATTCTGAAATACGATATCCCGGATTAATTTCTGGTTTATCCAATGCTTTTTTCGACGATCCAAAAAACAAATACTTACCATCGTTTGAAACACTAGCCGAAGTTGCTCTTATTCCGGGAAAGTTCACCCGCTTATCAAAAGGAAGCAAATCGCCCCATTCATCATTTTCAGTTCTGAAAGCAACACAATATAAAGCATTATTTACATCAGAAAAACCTTGAGCACAGCTTACAATAAAACTTTCATCGGCAGCTACAAAGGCATTATATACAGCTAGATTCGAGTCGTTTTTAAATCGTATAACCTCAGGCTCTATGTATTTACCGTTTACTTTTTTCGATCTAAAAACTGAAGTTTTATTATCAGGTAAATTTCTTGTAAAATATAAGGTTCCATCTCTTGTTACCGAAGGAAAAAATTCGCCATCAAGCGTATTAACCATCTCACTCAAATTGTAGGGTTCCGACCATCCTTTTTCAGTTTTATCCATGGCCCAAATATCCTGATAAAACCAACCCGTTTTTGCTTCCTGCCCTTTTTGCGGGCGAGTAGATAAAAACATCAATTGCTTTCCATCTGGTGTAATATGTGCTTCGTAATCAAACCAATCTTCACTGCCCGAAAAACCAGCAACAGCAGGTTCTGTCCAAATACCATTTTCTAATTTCGAAGTCATAATAAAATTATAACCACGACTTGATATTGAGAAAAACAATTCATCACCTTTGGGAGCTATTGTAAAATCACGAGTGTACATTCCTGTTGAAACTATGTTTGGTGCAAACAACACAGCAAGAGAATCTGGAGGTGTTTGCCCCAAATAAGATCCTTTTAATATTGAAAAAGATGCTTTTTCAATCCGACAGCAATTGCTAAATAATAATAGAATGAATGCAAAAATTAATGAATTCTTAACCATAGCGATAGGTATTTGATTTATAAAACAATAACACCACTTCTTTTAAATTAATTTGTTACACATTATCAAAGAGCTTACTATTATGCTAATATTCCTGTGCTTGTTCTTCGCCATCAATAACACGAAAAGCACCTTCAGCCAGCGCTTCCATTTCATTTTCGCCAGGAAACACATGAAACTCCGTTAAAGCTCCAACATATTCTTTCAAATCGTTTATAAAGGGTTCGTTATAAGCAATTCCTCCGGTTATGATAATTGCTTGCGCCTTGCATTTTGAGGCAACAAAATAAGCACCAATTTCTTTAGCAACCTGATAAACAAAAGCATCGTAAATCAGCTTGGCTTTTTTGTTCCCATTTGCAATTAACTTTAATACTTCACGCATATCCTCAGTTCCCAAATAGCCTTGAAAACCACTGTTTTTCGCAAACAAACGTTCAGCGTCATACTTTGGCATGTCGTAACAAATACGCATTATGCCCCTTACCGGTAGCGATCCTGCCCTATTGGGCGAAAAAGGTCCCATTCCCAATAAACCATCGTTTATATCAACAAGTTGTCCGTGCAATAAATGAGTAATTGATATACCGCCTCCCAAGTGAGCAACAATGTAATTTGCTTCTTCAAATGAAATATTTTGAATTTTTGCAATTTTTCTGGCCGTCATTTTTATATTTAAAGGATGCCCACGCCCCACTCTTTTTATCTGAGGAACACCAGAAATTTCAGCTACATCAGACATGTTATTAACTGAAACCGGATCAACCGTATAACAAGTTTCTAATCCAAAGTCATCTTTTAATGCGTGGGCCATTACACTACCTAAATTTGAAGCATGTTCGCCATATTCGCAAGATAAAGCATCTTTTAAAAAGGCCTCATTAATTCGGTAGGTTCCGCCTAACAATGCTTTTACTATGCCACCCCGGCCAACGGTTCCGACTATTTTTAAATCATTTTCTTTTAAAATTGGATTGATAAAAGATCGCACATGATGCAATCTAAAATCAAGTTGCTCGCCAATGGTTTTGTAAGCATCTAAATCGCTTTGATTGTGATTTAAATTCTCTGAAAATAATTTTGCATCTCTAGAATAAACAGCAATTTTTGTAGATGTTGATCCCGGATTAATTACTATTACGGCCTCTGTACTCATAAAAATATTTTACGAAAATTAGTTTAATTCACTGGTCGGTGTTGGCACATCCAGATTATTATAAAAATCTATTCGCCCAAGTAATTCCCCTACCACAAACACCTGTAATAAGATATGAAAATTAAGTGAAAAATAGGCTCCAAAAATAGCTGTTGTTAAGAACATTATTCTTAAAACATGTATAACCATTATCCCTTGCTTTTTGAGAATGATTTGCAACACAAACAAACAAATCCGAATAAGTGCAATTATAGCAAACAAAATGACGTAGTTACTTAATAAAAAAATAGCCGAAAGTGCTATTAATACCGTCTGTTCTGAGGAAAATTTAAAAGGCCATTTCCACATAGCAATTTCATACAAGCGGTCAACCGATAAAAGTAAAACAAAGCCAACCGTAATAAGTATCACAGGTTTTACCGGATATACGAAAGAATCAATTGCCAACAGACTAATAAAAACAGTAAATGCCATTATTTCGCGACTTAGCCACGAATTTTTCAGGTTTAAAACCGATCGCCAGGCACCTTGTTTTTTTCCAAGATGCAAGGTACTTAAAACGCCTGCAATAATTCCCAGAGCCAATAAAGATATTTTACTCACCGATACTGCAAGTTCATTTTGAACAGAAACCAGAGCAACCAAGCCTGAAATTAGTAAAGAAAAAACAACTAATGGCCATTCTTTTGCTGCGTTAATCTTTTGCTTTTTAGTAACTGGAATGTTTTTTGGAACATCTTCAAACAGCGATTCGTCTATTTCCGGACCATTTGCACTTCTTAGTTCTATTCTTTTAAAATGAGCTCCAATAGCTACGTCCACCGGACTTGATTTTAGCGATTCCTCAGCAGAAAATTCAATATTTTCAAAATCTAAGGCTCCAACAGGGCACAATTGTGCACAAGCTGGTTTTTCATTTTCTGCTATTCGCTGATTACAAAAGGTGCATTTTTCAATCACTCCTTTACTATCATTGTATTTTGGAGCATCGTAGGGACAGGCCCATGTACAATACTTACAGCCGATGCATTTTTCAGCATCATGGATAATTGCACCGCTACTTTCATCTCTGGAATAAGCCAGAGCCGGACAATTATTCATACATGGTGCATCATCGCAATGATTGCAAGCCAACGATAAATAAAACAAGGGCAAAGTAGGCAGGTGTGCATCATTTGAGTGGTGAATATTTCGCCAACGCACTGGCGACTGAAAACCATTTTCATTCATACAAGCAACAACACACGCTCCACAGCCCACACATTTATTGGCATCAAAAACAAATATATTTTTTACCGATAGTTCAGTGCTCATAGTTCAATAATTAATCTCTTATCACCAAATTTTTAAAATAACATTCTGCGTTCTTAATTCTCAATTCTACCTATAGAAACCATACAATCGTGAAATGCCGCTCCATAACCCATGTCGGTTTCTCGTCCTTTGGATAAGGTATTCGGACAAGCTCCTTCCTGATGCCAATATCCATTGCAAATAGAGACACATCCCGGTCGTAAACTTGCATCAATTTTAGCTTTAATTTTAAGTTCGCCTCTATCGTTAAACACTCTTAAAATATCGCCATTGCGAAGACCCATATTCTTTGCATCTCTGTAACTAATTAATACAAAAGGATCGTCGGCTTGTGTTTTTATAAGATCTAAATTCCCAAATTGCGAATGAATTCTATTTTTAGTATTGGGTGATAATAATTGAATCTTATGATTGGAATGCTGTTTGTTTTCTAATGTTTTCTCATAGCTAGGCACTGCTGAAACGTCCCATTTTTCTTTGGCATACTCCGAATATAATTCGATTTTACCCGATGGTGTGTTGAATTTAAAATCGTCGAAAGCAATCTCCTGCAATCCGGGAGCCAAACATGGGCCCTGTTCCAGTTGCTCCAATGATATTTCTGGAAATGGCTTTAGCTTTTCTGTTAACCAGTTTCTTATGCTTTCATCATCCGATTTGGGGATATATTTTTCAATTTCAGCAACATCAAAACCCAGTTTTTGAGCCAACAAGTAATATATTTCTGTTTCAGGTTTTACTTCCCCAGGGGCATCCATCACTTTGGGCTTAAATTGTATGTAAGGATTCCAATACGAGCTAATGATATCGCTCTGGTCAAACATCGATTTTGCTGGTAAAACAATATCTGCTTCCAAGGCAGTATCTGTTAAAAATTGCTCAACAACAACTCGAAATTCGAGTTTTCTAAAAGCTTCTTTCACTTTAGCACTATCCGGATTTTGAGTGATTGGGTTACCACGCTCTACCCAAACCATTTTTAATTCCGGTTGAACCAATTTCATCATATCCTCCCCAAGTCGGGCGGTTGAAATTTCTCTACGGAAAACCCCGGTAGGTTTATCCGGCGGAAAATAACTCATGGGCTCTTTCACCGAACTAAATATATCGCCTTGAATATCGGCATAATGAAAAGTAGCTCCCGATTTTCCAATATTTCCTGTAAGAATTTGCAAAGTCAATAAGCAACGTATGGTTTGCCCACCGTTTGAAAAACGCTGCATACCATAACCAGGAACAATAGTCATCGGACGAATGGTGGCTATCCAATGTGCCAATTTTTCGATTAAATAAACAGGAATTCCACATTCCTGACTGGCAAACTCTAAACTTAAGTCGCTTAAGGAATGCTTAAATTCGTCAAATCCAAGCACATGTTCCTTTACAAAAGAATGATTTACCTGCTGATTATCAATCAAAAGCTTTGCAATAGCCAAAGCCAAAATCGCATCGGTTCCGGGAATAGCTTGCAGCAGCAAATCGGCACGTTCTGCCGAAGCCGTTCGGCGAGGATCGATCACCACCAATTTAGCACCTTTAGCTTGGGCTTTTTCAATGGGTATCATTTGCTGAATATTGGTTTCAGCCGGATTTTTGCCCCAGAGAATAATCAATTTGGCATTTTCCAAATCCCAAGCGATGTTGTGTTTAGTATCTCCTAAAGTTAAGCGTACGGCTTCTAAACCCGCAGGCCAACATAAGTTTCCATAAACCGTGGTCGCTCCACCAATCATTCGCCAAAAATTAGAACTTACCTCGTTTAACAAGCCAGAACTTCCACTGGCTGCATAAAACAATATGGAATGGTTTCCATAGTCCTTTTTAAAATTGGTGATTTTTGATGCAATTTCATTTAATGCATCTTCCCATGAAATTTGCTTAAATACTCCGTTTACCTTTTTTAAGGGATATAAAATTCGGTCTTTAGAATGGGTTCTTTCCACATAACTTAACCCTTTCAAACAAACCCCTTTAGGAGTGGCTTTATTTAATGGCTGTGGTTCAATGCTCAGCACTTTATTGTCCTCCACTCCTACTTTAAACGAGCAAGTGCTATAACAATTCCGCGGACAGGCTGTATTATATATTTTCATTCCTTGTGTGCTTTAGTAAGCCTACACGAAGATAAAAAAGCAAAAGCAATATTTCTATAGTTAGCTATTTTTAAAGATTATTTTTCTAGCGTAAACTCTAATGACTAGATAATTCTTCTGCCAAAGTTAGCTGATAAAGAATTTCCTTAGACTTTTTTCTTTTATCTACTACAGAACAAAAAATCACGAATTTTAAAACACCTAATTTTTTATTTACACCTTTGCAAGCCATTATTATTATTATTATTATCATAAATTTTAAAGGAAAAATAGAGCAAATATTGCTATTGTTGCCCATGTAAATATTGTGTAACTACATTGAATAATATTTTAAAATTTGCTTCAATTTTTAACCACAAATATAAAATTGAGAGTACTCTTTTTATTCCACCTAACCTCCCTTAAAAAGGGAGGAACTTAGCATAGCGTTCTCGTGAACGAAGTGAGTAATTACATTCTGCCAAATTGAAAGAACACAACCAAAAAATTAACGAAACAAATTCTAATTGAAATACAATGAAGCTCCCTGCCTATCGGCAGACAGGCCACCTTACTAAGGAGGGCTGGGGAGGATATTATTTTACAAAAACTAACACAAAAAACAAAACCCATCTATTTAGCCAGGCTTTGTTTTATCTTATATTTTTCTTTTTTTACTTTCTTACCACACGAAAGAATTCGTGCGGTAGCAAGGAAACATAAAGCCTGTAAGGCTTACATATTTCAACTTGGGGCAACGCCCCAAGCACAAGCAACCGCAAAAAACCGTCGCAAGCAGCCAGATTTAATTATTAGCAAAAATCAGCATGCGACGAAACAAACAGCATAAAAAAAACAGGGAACATTTTGTTACATAAAAACAACAACAACAAATAAAACCACTGCTTGCAGCTATTTTATTCGATACCCAATTCCTTGCGTTGTCCAAGGCTTAATTAAGAAAGTCCTCCAGGCATTTACTTATTATTCCCTCTCAGTCCTTCGGACAGCTCTCCCAAGAGAGCACTTTTGCTAAATATGCTTTTGCTAGTGTAAATAGCAAATTTAAAATGCCGCCAAATCATGCGATGTTGACGGAAAAAAACATGTTTCATTGAAAGTACTCACTAACTCCCTGCCTATCGGCAGACAGGCCTCCTTACTAAGGAGGACTGGGGAGGATATTATTTTACAAAAACTAACACAAAAAACAAAACCCATCTATTTAGCCAGGCTTTGTTTTATCATATATTTTTCTCTTTTACTTACTTAACACACGAAAGATTAGCTTCGCTGAACTCGCAAGCTCGTGCGGCAGCAACTTTTCTCATGAGCAAAGCGAACTATTCTCACGATCCCGAGACTCGGGAGAGTAATAATATGAACCCACATTGTGGGATTCAAAAAATATTTTGAAACAGATTTTTAATTTTGTTTTTATCAGCTTTGATAAATATCTTTAACCAAGCAATTTGAAAATCAATAATTAAAGCCATGAAAAAACTAAATTTACTCGTTGCATTTGTAGTATTATCAACAAGTATTTTTTGCCAATCGTTAATTTTTCAAGAGAACATTGAAAGTAATGAACATTGGCTTTTTGAGCAATATTTTGATTCCGAGTATAATGATACTGCTTTTGCAGGCATTGAAAATAACCGCTTAATAATGTTTTGTTATCAAGGCTGGGGATGTTGTACTGCCAATGCTGATTTTTCGATACAAAGTAATACGCTCCCAGAAAATAATTACTCAATAAAAGTGTTTTTTAATACAGCTAAATCATCATATAGAGATATTGGTTCATTGGCATTTCACATTAAAGACGATTTAATAACAATCCCTTTCTATCATATCTTCTTTGAAAATGGCTTGACGTTAATAATTGAGCGAAATGAAACTTTGAACATCACTTTTGAAGGTGAACCAGATTACACTGAATTTGAACAGTTTAAAGATTCAATTATAAAATACACTGAATTAACTACCGTTACATCTGACTCATTATTTAATTTTTCATTTTCCATTAAAGCCTGTGGTGCCGATGGATCGCACAGTTCACAAATTGAAATAGATTCTATTTCAGTATATGATGAAAATTCAACACTTATTATTGAAAAGAATTTTGTTCACGACAACTTATTAATACAATATGGGAAAAACAATGAATTACACTTTATTATTGCGGCTAATTACGAAAATTATAAAAACATTGAAATAATTGATATTTCAGGAAAAACCATTGCACTTTTACCTGTAGATAATGAAATACTTATAACTAATTTACCCACCCTTACATCGGGAATATATTTAGCAAAAATTACTGCTAAAAACAGGAGCAGTGTTATTAAATTTTATAAAAATTAGTTTTTTATAAGGCTATAACGATAATGCTCTAAAAAGTACGATACTAGTGGCTTGTAGCGTTTTATGAACCTTCATGCAAATCAAATGAACTCGCAAATATAATAATATTTAAGGCGTTCGTGAGTAAATTGTTTGCTGGCTTTCAAGTAATAATAATGTTTGCAATAGCACATAACCCGTATTTTTTTATGAGCATGTGCCAACTGTACTTTGTTTTACTGAGCTAATTGATAATCTTTTATTAATAGTTCCGCTGATAAATTTAAACGAACTATCAATTTTCTAATCATCTCAATTGTCAATTTGCGTTTTCTATTTAATATCTCTGAAACTCTACTTTTTCCACCAATCTCTGAAACCAAATCAATTTGTTTTAAATGCATTTCTTCCATCCGAATTTTAATAGCTTCAATTGGATCTGGAGCTTCTATAGGATAGACTTTTTTCTCGTATTCATCAATCATTAAACCTAAAATATCAGCTTCATCACTTTCTATGGTGCCTATTGGTGCATCAAAAAGTTCTTCAAGTCTTTTTAATGATTTTCTATAATCTGCCGCTGTTTTTATTAGCTTAATATCCATTTCTATATTTTTTAAATTTCGTCTGCATTAATTTTATCATATTCTGAATGAGTCCCTATAAACCTTATAAAAGCCCATTGTTTCTCAAAATTAAATTTTACAATCAATCGATATGAGTTTCCTTTTATATTAAAAACAATTCTTCCATTTTTCAGAATACTTACATTAACGTATGTTTGTTTTACGTCGTTAGGAGTTTTCCAATTCAAATTCATAGCAATATCATACCAAGTTTTCAAATATTGTTCTGAGTCCGTTTGTTTTTCCCAAATATCTCTTAATGTGCTTCTTGCAAATATTCTCTTCATATCAAATTAGTTCTTACACAAAAATAATAAGAAATATTCTCAATTTGTGAACTTTGTTTCAATTTAGTAGAAAGTCCAGTATAGTTGGCTACTCCATGATAGGAAGCATCAATTTAAAAAATTGTAGAGCAAGCTAAAAATTTTGATAAGGTCAGTCATTAATGATATAGTAGAAAATAAACTACCTCGCTAAGAGCATCGGGAAAAAGACACAAGAGGCTTGAAAAAAGGAAACATAAAGCCTGTAAGGCTTACATATTTCAACTTGGGGCAACGCCCCAAGCACAAGCAACCGCAAAAAACCGTCGCAAGCAGCCAGATTTAATTATTAGCAAAAATCAGCATGCGACGAAACAAACAGCATAAAAAAAACAGGGAACATTTTGTTACATAAAAACAACAACAACAAATAAAACCACTGCTTGCAGCTATTTTATTCGATACCCAATTCCT
>JAEINW010000031.1 GCA_016342715.1 Salinivirgaceae bacterium
TTTAAAATCCATTTTGTCCTGTTTTAAGTTGACTTATTAACATTTTTTTAGTCAACCTATTTCAGGACTATACACCCTGCCTATCGGCAGACAGGCCTCCTTACTAAGGAGGGCTGGGGAGGATATTATTTTACAAATACAAACTGTGAAAAATAAAGTCGTAAAGTGAAACTAAGCACCCATAACAATCAAAAAAATAGCCTGTAAGGCTAGCATATTTCAACTTGGGGCAACGCCCCAAGCACAACCAACCGTAAAAACCGTCGCAAGCAGCCAGGTTCAATTAGTAGCAAAAATCAGCATGCGACGAAACAAACGAGTTACGTTTTATTGCTTTAAATCAGTGAGACTATATTTTTTTGAATTGAAAACGAATAAAACCCAAATTGAGCGATTCTCGCTCACGATTTAGTTCTTGTAAGTATTTCACTGCACTTTGTTTGTGAAACACTACAATCTCTACATCGGGGTTAACTCTAAGTAAAGCGCTTGTTCGCTATGCTCCAATCGCTCAACTTAGATAAAAAACAAAAAGTCGAACTAATACCGAAAACAAAGCGTATCTAAATATTGGATCTTGCTCCCGCATTGCAGCGAGGTTGTTTAAATTCTAAACTATATTATTTATGACTGACCTTTTCAAAATTTTTAGCTTACTCCACAACTTTTCAATATGATCCCAATTTAGAATATGTGAATGAGCTGTTAAAGCAAATTTATTTCTTGTTCTTTATAAGGTTTTGAGGCAACTCGTTTTTTGAATACAAAATGCAATTTTTAATTGCTGATTTTTATTTTAGCTAAAATATTAAATTGCATATTACAGTTGAATTTGTAGTTTTGACCTGTAATTACTTATTGAATGAAACCCTCATGCACGTTCGTTCACAACTTAGCGAACCTTGCTTGCAAGCTCATGAGCAATTGCTAATAACAAAGTGTTCTCATGAGCTTTAGCGAGTAAAAGGAGACGGTAATAACATGGGGTTGCACGATTTTTAAAGAGTAAAGTAAATTATTAGGTTTTTATTTGATTGAAAAACAAACATTTAACTAAATTGCATGCAAGTGAAAACATTACAAGAAATATTTGCCCTAGAAGAATTTGATAATCTTGAATGGGTTTCGAAGCAAGTGGTTGAGGGATTTATTACCGGAATGCATAAAAGCCCCTATCATGGTTTTTCGGTGGAGTTTGCTGAACATCGCTTATATAATTCGGGAGAATCGACCAAGCATATTGATTGGAAACTGTATGCCCGTACAGATAAACTTTTTATAAAACGCTACGAAGAAGAAACTAACTTGCGATGCATGCTTCTTTTGGATACTTCATCTTCGATGTTATTTCCATTTGATGAGGCTAAAGAAAATAAATTAAGTTATTCTGTATATTCCGCAGCAGCTTTAATTTATTTGCTTAGAAAACAACGCGATGCGGTGGGTCTTACTTTGTTTTCAAATACTATAGAATTCAAGTCACAAATAAAACTTTCTGAGTCGCATGGTAAAATGCTTTATGCAGAATTAAACCGATGTTTGAATCGTGATAAAGAGCATTTTAATAAGACAACAAATATTGCAGAAACACTGCATTTAATTGCCGAGAATGTTCATAAACGCTCGTTAATTGTCCTTTTTACCGATATGTTTTCAACGAGTACGACCGATCTTTTCTCAGCCATAGAGCATTTAAAATATAACAAACATGAGGTAATAATTTTTCATGTTACCGATAGTGAAAAAGAGCATTTATTAGACTACCCCAATAGACCTACAAAATTTGTTGATTTGGAAACTGGTGAAGTAATAAAACTCAATCCGAATGACATTCGAAAAGACTATAAAAAGAACTTAAAAGCACAATTAAGTGAAATAAAACTTAAATGTGCTCAATATAAAATTGAGTTAATAAATGCTGATATTTCCTTTGATTTTAGGGAAGTGCTTATTCCTTTTTTAGTTAAGAGGAAAACGATGCGCTAGTTTAGTTCAATAATTTTCTGGTTGATTACTTACTTTAAAATTCGTAATTTGTATCTGTTATGTAAAATTTAAGCTATGGGAAAAAAAGTTGTAGTTCTTGGTGGAGGTTTGGTAGGTAGTACAATTGCTATGGAATTAAGCAAACAATACGAGGTAGTTGTTGCCGATATAAATGATAAAACGTTATCGAAGCTTAAAAGAGGTTTTGGGGTTGAATGTATCCAAACAGATATTACCGAGAGAAAAAAACTGGAATCAATAATCGAAGATGCCGATTTAGTAATTGGTGCCATTCCTGGTAAACTGGGATATGATGTTATTAAACGGGTTATTGAGGCCGGGAAAAATATGGTAGATATTTCGTTTCTTCCTGAAGACCCACTCGACTTAGATGATAGAGCCAAACATAAAAATGTTACGGTGGTTATTGATGCAGGAATAGCTCCTGGTGTGAGTAATATGATTGTTGGCTACCATAATTCAGGAATGAAAATTGACCGATATGAATGTATGGTTGGTGGTCTCCCATTTGAAAGAGAATGGCCTTGGGAGTATAAGGCTGTGTTTTCACCCTCTGATGTAATAGAGGAGTATGTGCGACCTGCTCGCTATGTTGAAAATGGAAAACAAATTACGAAAGAAGCTTTCAGCGATCCGGAACTGGTATATTTTAAAAGGATTGGCACTTTGGAAGCTTGGAATTCTGATGGTTTACGGACACTTCTTAAAACCATGAAAGTTCCAAATATGGTTGAAAAAACATTAAGGTATCCTGGAACTATTGAATACCTAAAAGTATTACGAGAAAGTGGTTTTTTTTCGCATCAAGAAATTGATGTTAATGGGATTAAAATAAAGCCCATTGATGTTACCACTCAATTATTAATGCCAAAATGGGAATTAAAAAAAGGAGAGGAAGATTTTACAATTTTGAAAGCAAAAGTTTTGGGTTATGCTGGGAAAGAGCCTGTAGGATATGAGTATGTTTTATTTGATAAATATGATTCAAAGACAGGAATTCACTCTATGTCAAGAACCACAGGATATACTTGTACTGCAGTTGCAGGATTAATATTGGACGGTGACTTTAATAAGACAGGAATAATAACTCCTGAAGAATTGGCGGCAACCGATGGATTATTTCCAAAAATTATTAATTATCTTGAAGATAGAGGTGTGGATGTGAATGTTTCAAGACTTTATTAAAATTTAAAACCAAAAACCATCATATCATCGGTTTGTTCGTTTTTCGATTTCCAGTTGAAAAAGAAAAATTTAAGTTTGTCTGCTTGAGTTTGCATAGAGTCATTTGTAATTTCAAGCAACAAATCTTTGAATTTTTTCCGTGTAATTTTTTGGTAATTGTTCCCCCCAAATTGATCATAGAATCCATCGGATGATAAATAAAACTGGTCGCCATTTTCAAAATTAATTTCATGAATTGTATAAGGATATTCATTTCTGCTGATTGAAATGGGCATTTTATCACCTTTAATTTCTGTTAATTCATTATTGCGAATTTTGTAAATAGGATTATAAGCTCCAGCATATTCAATATGTTTTAATTCTTTATTAATAACACATAATGAAATATCCATTCCATCGGTATTTCCATTCATGCTGTTTTGGTGCAAGGCTTTTTTTATCTCATTTCTGAGTTCATTTAATACCTCATTGGCATGTAAGGTGCATTTATCTTTTACAATATCATTTAAAAGTGCATTGCCAAGTGTGCTCATAAATGCTCCAGGAACCCCATGTCCGGTGCAATCGGCAACAGCAACATATAATTTATTGTTTGCAAATTTATGCCAATGAAAATCGCCACTTACTATATTTTGCGGGTTCGAAATTAGAAAATAATCTGCAAAATATCCATCTAATGAATTAAGGGGTGTAAATAAAGCGTTTTGCACTCTGCGAGCGTAGGTTATACTATCGGTGAATTGTTTGTTTTTTATTTGAATTTCATTGCGCTGCTTTTCGAGTAGTTTTTTTGCGTTTCGGCTAAACCTTAATGCGCGATAAATTACTAGTATTAAAATAAGAAACAATAGAACAACTATAATGGCTGAAATGCTAATTAGACGTTGCTTTTTAACGCGTTCTATGTTTATAATATTTTCTTTTTCAAGTAATTGTATTTTGATTTTGTGTTCGTAGAGTTTAAGCTTCGATTGCATTTCGTTTAATTGGGTTCGGCTTTCTTCGGTTATTAATGAATCTTTAATAAGCTGATATTTTCTATTTACATCTAGTGCTTTTTTATAATTCCCAAGTTGTTCTTCTACTTCAATTAATTTTTCATAGATGTTTTTTTGAGCATGAATGTAATTTCCATCAATTGCCATTTTTAGTGCTCGCTCATATGATTTTTTCGCTAAGCTTATTTTTTTCATTTTAAACTCAATGCCAGCAATATTTGTCAGTGAATTTATTATACCCTCACTATTATCAATTTGTTTTTGAAGTTTTAATGATTCTTCGGCATAGCTAATGGCTTTGTCTAAATCGCCCAAACCTTCGTTTGATAAACTTAAGTTGCCTGAAACCACGGCTATTGCATAGGTAAAGTTAATTTCTTTATAAATGTTGTATGCTTTTTTGAAATAAAGGGTGGCCATTTTGTATTCTTCTAATTCATTATACACACTTCCAATATTATTGAATAGACCTGCAAGTTTTTTTGTATCGCCTAAGGCCTGAACAATATCAGAAGCTTTAACAAAGTATTGAATGGCTTTTTCGTAATCATCATTGTAATAATATATAGCTCCTAAGGTTAAGTATGAGTCTGACATTCCTAGTGAGTCATTCTTTATTCGAAATATGTTTATTCCTTTTTCAGCGTAATTTACGGCTTTAATGTATTTGCCAAGTCTTCTGTAATTGGCTGATATATTAATGTAATTGTTTGCTAAAACAATAGAATCGTTTAAAATGCTGTCGAGCGTGCTTTTTTTATGTAAAAAGTAATTTGCAGAATCATAGGCAGAGGTTAAAAAATAAGCTTTTGCAAGCTTTGTATACGATGTTTTTAAATAGTCTTGATTATTAATTTTCAATGCTATTTTAAGTAATTGTTGCGCTTCTTTTTTTGCAGATTCATAATCGTCAACTTTAAGACTTATTTTGCATTTTTTTAATTTTGCGCTATAAATTTTGTCGAAATCCTTAGTTTTTATATATGCATTTTCAGCAGCTTTAAAATTATATAAAGCGCTATCAAATTCTTGCAGATTAATTAATATTTCACCCTTTTGATAATAAATGTCACCAATTAATATATTATCATTGAGTTTTTCAATATGCTTTAAAGCTTGATAATTGTAGGAATTTGCCAGAGCAATACTATCAGATAAGTACATGCTTGACAATTGTAGATATGCAGAAACTTTGACATCTGTTTTTTTTGAGTTTGATAATGAAATTAAACTATCAATATTTTGCCCATATGAATGTAAATGAAGATAGACTAAAATAGAAATGAAGAGTAATTTTTTCACGATTATTTGTTTTTGTAATCATGAAAATACAAAAAATAAATGAATTATTATTTATTTGATATTATGCTCCATTTCTTTTGTAAAACAGTCACGGCAAAGTGGCTCATACGAGTCTGTTTCGCCCAAAAGAACCAATTGATTGGTTTCTGTAAGGCGATGCGAATAATGTGCTAAATCGCCACATTTTACACAAATGGCATGCACTTTTGTAACGTATTCAGCGGTAGCTAGCAATTTTGGAATGGGTCCAAAGGGTTTTCCTGAAAAATCCATATCTAAACCCGCAACAATTACACGAATACCTCTGTTTGCAAGAGCATTGCATACTTCAACCAATCCATCGTCAAAAAATTGAGCTTCATCAATTCCCACTACTTCTATATCGTTTGCTAACAAAAGAATATTTCTGGGACTGTCAACGGGTGTAGAAAGGATGGCATTCTCGTTATGAGACACTACCTCGACTTCAGAATAGCGCGTGTCAATTTTGGGTTTGAATATTTCAATTTTTTGTTTGGCAATTTGTGCACGCTTCATTCTTCGAATTAACTCTTCGGTTTTGCCCGAAAACATTGATCCACAAACGACTTCGATCCATCCTCGTTTAATTTCTTTGCTGTTGCCTTTTTCTAAAAACATAGTTGCTAAATTACCAAAGGATATTAATAAACCGAATTATTATTTTAAAAAAATATAATGAAAACATTATCATGGACGTTTAAATCACAATGATTACTTTTGCAAAGAAAAAATAACCCTTGGTATGAATAGAAATAATTTGATTAAAATCATTAACAAAGAATTAACAATCTTGACCGATTTGGTGGATGGCTTTACAAATGTGGCTGATATTCATCCATTTGAAATAGATTTGGCTTTATCAAAAGTTAAGGATATATATGGCGAGCTTTTGCTATTAAAAGATGATAGCGTTGAAATAAATATTGATTTAAAAAATCCAAATGCATTTCTTGCTGACAAAACAAGGGTGACATTGAATGCTCCGGTGCCTACCAAAAAGGAAGTGCGAGAGGAAGAGCCGCTTCCAAATGAGGATGATCGCATTAAAGAGGAAGAATCCGTCGCCCATAAAAGCGAATTTGTAGACGAAGAAAGAGGCGTTTTCAAGGAAAATGAATCGAATCAAATAGCTGATGAGCTAGCTGAACCTGTTGAGGTAACAGATAAAGAGATATTGAGTGTACCAGAGGACAACCAAACTCAAGAAGTTTCAGTAAGTAGCGATGCAAAAGAATCTGTTGATTTAGTAACTGAAGAAGATTCTCAAAAGATTGAACTGGAAAAAATACCTGAGGATACAGAGCCTGCAAAACAAGAAGAACTAATATTGGAAGCAAAAGCCCTGGTTGAGGAAGAACTGCCTCAGGAAAGTGAAATGAATATTGCATCGGATAAGAAACTTAATGAAAGCAACTCAGAAATTGTTGCAGATAAATTTCAAAAACAAATGCCCTCGCTGAATGATATGTTGGCTGGAATTAAAAGCCGCAAAGATTTGGCATCAAGTATTAAAGATAAACCTATTGAAAACTTAAAAAAAGAAATAAAAATTAACGATAGAATTTGGTATGTTAATGAACTGTTTAATAAAAACAATTCGCTTTATGAATCAACAATAAACGAGTTAAATAATGCATCAAATTTAGATGCCGCTTTATCGTATTTATTTAAAAACTTTAACTGGGATCAAAATAAAAAGAGCACCATTAGTTTTTTGGAGTTAATTTTTAGACGATTTGCAGATAACTAGTAATATTATGGCAAAATTAGTACTTGTTCCTACACCCATTGGGAATCTTGAAGATATCACTTTACGAGCAATTAAAGTGCTTACAGCGGCCGATTTTATTTTAGCTGAAGACACCCGAACAACTGGCAATTTGTTAAAGCATCTGAATATACAAAACAAACTTTTTGCGTATCATAAATTTAATGAACATAAACAGGTAGAATCGTTAATATCGAGAATTAAAGACGCAACTATGGTTGCTCTTGCCAGTGATGCCGGAACTCCGGGTATTTCTGATCCCGGTTATTTGCTGGTTAAACATTGTATTGATAATGATATTGAAGTGGAATGTTTGCCTGGTGCCACGGCATTAATTCCTGCGCTTGTAAATTCTGGATTGCCAAATGACCGCTTTGTGTTTGAAGGTTTTTTACCGCAAAAAAAAGGCCGGGTAAAACGTATCGAGGCGCTCATTGAAGAACCTCGCACCCTTGTTTTTTATGAATCACCACATCGTTTAATTAAAACCTTAACGCAATTAAAAGAGATGTTCAATGAAGATCGTTTGGTTTGTGTGTCACGCGAATTATCAAAACTTTATGAAGAAAACTTTCGGGGAACTTTTTCCGAAGCCATTGCTCATTTTTCAGCGAAAATCATCAAAGGGGAAATTGTATTGGTAGTACAAGGGTTAAAAAACAGAAAAGAAAAGGATTAAAAATTTCATAAAAAATGTATATTTGAGCCTTAACCAGTAATTTAACTTGCTGTTAATTCCATCATTGGGTGTTTTGTAAATCATAGGGGTATGTATAAAGCGGTTATTGTTGACGACGAACTTGATGCCATTGAGGGTATTAAATTAATTATTCAGGAAAATTGCACAAATATTAAAATTGCCGGAACTGCGCAATCGGTGGATGAGGCTATAAAAACCATAAGTGCTGAAAAACCAGATGTTGTTTTTTTAGATATTGAAATGCCTGGTGGGAGTGGGTTCGATGTGTTGGAAGGACTGCCCGAACGGAATTTTCATGTGATTTTTGTAACCGCATATAATCAATACGCAATAAAGGCATTTAAATATTCAGCCATAGATTATTTACTTAAGCCGGTTGATATCGATGAATTAATTGGTGCAATAAATAAGGTTGGGAATTATGATAATTCAAACAACCAGTTTGAGACAAAAATTGAAACTCTTCTTGAAAATATAAAAAATAATAAACCAGAAAAGATTGCCTTGTCAACATCGGAGAGTATTGAGTTTGTGAAAATTTGCGATATTATTCAAATACAAGCTGAAGGAAGTTATTCTACTCTTCGTTTTTTGGATCAAAGCGAATTGGTGGTTTCTAAAAACTTAGGCGAATTTGAAAGTCTTTTGCAAGATCATCCTTTTTATCGCACGCACCAATCGCATTTAATAAGCTTACAACACGTTAAGAAGATTAACCGCTTGGGTAACGAAATTGTTATGGATGATGGTTCCGTAGCCTATTTGAGCAGAAGGAAAAAGAACCAGTTTTTAGAACTCATGTCAACCTTGGTGCAGCAAAAGAAGTAAGCTTTCCGAATTTTCCGCAAACTAGTCCAATTATAAAAGGCTTTACGCCGTTTATACATTTGTGAATTTTGCGTAAATCAATTATCGTAATATTGCTATGAATATTTAAATAGTTATAGCAAAATGGGATTAGTCACAGCAGTTGAAAGTTACTCTGATTCACAGGTAGAAATGTCGAAATTGGCAAAAGCAATTGCGCATCCGGCTAGAATAGCCATTCTTCAATTATTAACGGTAAATGATTGCACATGTAACGAGATTGTTCAGCAATTGCCCTTAGCTCAATCAACGGTATCGCAGCATCTAAAGGAATTAAAAAAGGTTAATTTAATTGACGGGTTGGAAATTCCTCCCAGAACTATTTATGTGCTAAACCATGAGGTTTATGCAAAATTACAAAGTGTATTAAACAAGTTTTTTAATATTAGTTGATTTTAGTAGTTGTAAAAAAAGGCGGTTAATTTCATTGGCCGCCTTTTTTGTGTCAAAATGATAATTATTTCATCAAATCTATAATCATTGCTGATTTTGCTTTTATTTGTATTGTTGATAAATCTTTTAGTTCTAAGCCTGTTGTTATTTCTTTACCTGAAGTATATTGGTTTAAAATTTCAGCAAAATGATCAGTTTTTAAAGTTTTATCGTCGGTATTATTATTGTTTAGAATTACCATAACAGCATCATCTTCGGTGTATCGAAACATAACATAAATACCATCTTCGGGTAAAAAGTGTTTTAATTTTCCAGAGTGAATTACCTCATTATTTTTTCTCCAGTTTAAAATGGTACTTACATAATTGTAAGCTTCATTTTGTTCTACAGTTCTGTCTTCTTTGGTAAATGCATTAGTTGTGTCTCCTTCCCAACCACCAGGAAAATCTTTACGGATTTGTCCATGTCCTTCATGCTCTTGACCGTCCATTAAAATTTCAGTTCCATAGTAAATTTGAGGTATTCCACGAGTTGTTAAAATAAAAGCTAAACCCATTTTGTATTTATTAATGTCTTTCCCCATGGTTTCGTAATAACGATTCAAATCGTGATTGTCAGGGAAAATAAGCAAATTATTAGGATCAGCATAAGAAAAATCCTGAGCTAATATGTAATAAAGTCTTGCCATACCTTCGCTCCAGCCTTCGTTTTCGTTAAATGCCTTTGCCAGCGCAAAGTACATCGGAAAATCGGTAAGTGCTGGCATATTTGAATTATAGCCATCTTTATTTGCCGCATCTTTTTGAAAATAAGCAGTAATAGCTATTTTTTGCAACCACGCTTCACCAACAATGTTAAATTCAGGGTATTCATCCATCACGGCTTTCGACCATTTTGCCATAAATTCCTTATAAGGATAAGGTTGTGTATCTACACGAATACCATCAATTCCCGAATATTCAACCCACCAAATGCTATTTTGAATTAAATAGGTAGCAAGCAATGGATTGTTCTGATTAAAGTCAGGCATATTCTTATCGAACCAGCCAGTTAACATTTTATTTCTATCGTAGTCTGATGCATATGGATCGGAAACAGTGGGTGCCCGAAAGTTTGAGCGTGTGAATTCTGCATGTTGATGAATCCAATCTTGCATGGGTAAATCTTGTATAAACCAATGGGCAATACCACAATGATTAAAAATCATATCCATAATGATTTTCAACTCTTTTTCATGGGCTTTGTCAACTAATTCAACAAACTTTTCGTTGCTTCCATGGCGTGGATCGGTCTTGTATAAATCAGAGATGGCATAGCCATGGTAGGAATATTTTTCCTGATTGTTTTCCAAAAATGGATTTAGCCAAAGGGCTGTAAATCCAGTTTCCTGAATATAATCTAAATGATTGATCACGCCTTGTAAATCGCCACCATGTCTTCCGTCAGGGTTTTCTCTATCGACTTTTTCGGCGGTATCATCTGTGCTATCATTGTCTGGATTTCCATTAGAAAAACGATCGGGCATTAATAAATAAATAACATCAGAGGCATCAAAACCTTGATGAATATTTTCTTTATTGTTTCTTTCTTTCAATTCATATTCATAGGTGTCAACTATTTTTTTGCCTAGGGTAAATTCAATATTGAATTTACCGGGTATTGTATTTTTAGCTATGGTTAAATCAAGAAATAAATAATTTGGGTTTTCCACCTTAATTACTTCGTTTAATGTGACTCCGGAGTATGTAAGTTTGGGAATAGTTGTGGATATATCTTCTCCATAAACTAAGAGTTGAAGATTTTGATTTTTCATTCCAACCCACCAATTCATGGGCTCCACTCGTTTTAAGTTTACTGCACTAAAAACAAACGACGTTGTTAACAGGCAAATGAGAATAAGGGTAAATTTTTTCATTTTATATGTTCTTTTTTATGTGATAAAAACCATTCAAATAGTTCAGATTCATTATATGCAGGAATCCACGAAAAGTGATCGACCCCTTTGTAAATTGTAAATTTTACTTCGGCTCCATTTGCATTCATAGCGTCAACCATCATTTGTGAGCTAGACAATGGAACTACTGGATCAATTTCGCCATGAAAAACCCAAGCAGGAATGTTTTTAGAAAATTTCAGCAATGAAGGTGTTCCTCCTCCACAAATTGGAGCTATTGCTGCAAAATAATCAGGATATATTTGTGCCATGGCAAATGTGCCAAAACCTCCCATGCTTAAACCTGTAAGATAGATCCTTGTGGTGTCAATGTTTAGGCTTCCAATGGTTCGATCGAGTAGGGTTTTTAGTTGAAATAGTTGCGATGTCCACCATTCCCCTTCAGGGCACTGAGGAGAAATAACAATAAATGGCAGACCTTTTTTTTCAGCTATTTTTGGTGGCCCCCACTGTTTTACTTTTTGAATATCATTACCTCGCTCGCCTGAGCCATGTAAAAACAAAATTAAGGGAAATCCAGTGGTGTCAGATTCATTGTAATTTTCAGGTAAGTATAAAAGGTAATCTAATTTGAATTCTGAACTAATAGTTTTTGAAACCTGACTACCTGCCATAATTGTATTTTTGGTTTTTTCTTTTATTGATGAATTGCACCCAAATAAAAACAATCCGCTAATTAAAAATAATAATTTTTGCAGCATAAAATAAAATTTTAAAAGAGGCTGTCTAAAAAGGATAGTTCAACTTTTGAAAACTTACAATATGAAAGTTATATTTAAAATGGAACGCAGATGACACGGATTTTTGCTGATTTTCACAGATCAAATCAGTGTAAATCAGTTTTTTTCAGCGTTATCAGTGTTCTCTTCTTTCAAATTGAAAGTGTACAGATAAGGTTTTTTACTTTTTAGACAACCTCTTTAAGATACACATTTACAGACTAACAACCAACCAAAACCATTAAATGCAGTTATTTATTACCTTGATAATACTTGGTATCCCCAAGGCTTTAATTTAATACTGCTATCGCTATTTAAAGCGACATTAGTCTGTGTGAACAAAGAGATGTAATCACCAAATACTATTTGGTTTTTAGTTTTAAAAATTTGTTCTTTATCGGATAAATTAATAATTACAACTACTTTGTTTTCTTCTTTTTCGCGAACAAAGGCAAATATATTTTCAGCCTCATCAGATACTTTTATTAAAGAGCCCCCTTCGGAACCATTCCATAAGGTTTTATTTTCCTTTTTAAGATGCAGTAATTTGCTATAGAAATCTTCAAGAGCTAAAATTGACCAATCAATTTCATCTTTTTCAAAAAAGGCCAGGCGTTTGTTTAGTTTAGCTTCTTGTCCAGAGTATATTAAAGGCATTCCAGGAATGGTTGCACTGAGAACAGCCATTGCTTCTGCGGCATTGCCCATTCTCTCAAAAACAGTTCCGTTCCATGAGTTTTCGTCGTGATTCGATGTAAAGTACATTATGTAATCATCTGCATTATACGTGGAATCTACTTTCGAAAAATATTCATCAATTGATACGGTTGTAGCTTTGCCTTGGGCTATTTCGTTCATTCTATGGTGAAAATCCCAGCCATAAATCATGTCAAAAGCATTTAGTAAATCTTTCGATTCCCATTCAGCCAACATAAAAATGGGCTTAAGGGCATCTAATCGTTTTCTTGCGTTGATCCAAAAGTCAGTAGGAACAAAGCCTGCTACATCGCAGCGATAACCGTCAATATTTGCTTCTTTAACCCAATATTCTAAACTTTGAATCATGTATTCGCGCATTTCTTGATTTTCATAATTTAAATCGGCCACATCGGTCCAATCCGTTCCGGCAGGAACCATAATATTTCCTAAGGAGTCTTTTGTGTACCAATCGGGGTGTTGTTCTATCATCAAATTGTCCCAACCTGTATGATTTGCTACCCAGTCGATAATTACGTGCATCCCTAATTCATGAGCCTTATTTACCAGATTTTTTAAATCATCAAGACTTCCAAAATCGGGGTTCACTTTCTGATAATCCTGAACCGCATAACAACTGCCCATGCCTCCTTTTCGGTTTTTTTCACTTACCGGATGAATAGGCATTAGCCAAAGAATGTCAACGCCCATTTGCTGTAAGCGGGGCATATGTTCCTGAAAGGCAGCAAAAGTTCCTTCCTTGGTGTACTGACGTACATTAACTTCGTAAATATTTGCATTTTTTGCCCAGTCAACATGCGAGTAAACTTTCTCATTATTAGTTGCAGTGGTTTCATTGTTTTCTTGTTTGCTTTGTGTGGAGCATGATACAAACGAAAAAGCAACTACTAGTATGAAAAGCTTTAAAAATTTAAGTGTCATAGTTCTTATATTTATAGGGTTATTACCAGAGTCGTATTTGCAATGTTTTGATACTCTTTGCCAAACACAAGTAGCGGAACGTTCGCTTTGCCTTGGTTTGAAATTTCAATTTTATCAGTAAAAGTCTGCACATGAATTACATGGCCATGGAAACGAACTTTAAATGAATAGCTTTCCCAGGATTTGGGTAGTTTTGGACTTAAATGCAATTTTCCATCATACACTCTTAGTCCACCAAAGCCTTGAACCACCGACATCCATGTGCCAGCCATTGAGGTAATGTGCAAACCTTCGTGTACTTCGCAGTTGTAATCGTCTAAATCTAAACGTGAGGTTCTCAAATATAGTTCGTAGGCTTGCTCCATTCTGTCGAGTTTTGCAGCCAGCACGGTATGTACACAGGGCGAAAGGGAGGATTCATGGACGGTTCTTTGTTCGTAAAAATCAAAGTTGCGTTCAATGGTGTCGATGTCGTAGTTTTCTTCAAATAAATAGATTCCCTGAAGGGTATCGGCTTGTTTGATAAAACAGGAACGTAAAATTCGATCCCAGCTCCACTTTTGGTTAATGGGTCGATGTTTCGATTCCAAATCTTTAACCAATATTTGTTCTTTATTCAAGTAGTTATCTTGTTGTAAGAACACGCCTAATTCTTTGCTTTCAGGAAAATGCATGTTTTCAGCAATGTTTTTCCAGCGTGAGGCTTCCTTTAATTCTACAAAGTTTAGTTTCGAAACTAAAGCTTTGTATTTGGTAGGATTTGTTTCTTTAACATACTCTAGGGCTTCTAAGGTGTAATTTAAGCACCAGCATGCAAGGGTGTTTGTGTACCAGTTGTTATCCACATTATTTTCGTATTCGTTGGGTCCGGTAACTCCAAGAATTACATATTTTTCTAAATTTTTTGAATACGTTGAACGTTGACTCCAAAATCTTGAGATTCCCATCAACAATTCCAAACCATAATCTACCAGATATTCTTTATCTTCGGTATAGCGAATGTAATTGTAAACGGCATAGGCAATGGCACCGTTTCGGTGTATTTCTTCAAAGGTTATTTCCCATTCGTTGTGGCATTCTTCCCCATTCATGGTTACCATAGGGAAAAGAGCAGAACCACTATTAAAACCCAGCTTGGTCGCATTTTCAATGGCTTTTCCAAGCTGCTTGTATCTGTAGATTAACAAATTCCGAGCTACTTTTTTATCGGCAGTGGCTAAATAAAAGGGCAGACAATAGGCCTCTGTATCCCAGTATGTGCTACCGCCATATTTTTCGCCGGTAAAACCTTTGGGACCAATATTTAAACGTTCGTCTTCGCCGGTATAGGTTTGATTTAGCTGAAAAATATTAAAACGAATGGCCTGTTGTGCAGCCACATCGCCTTTTATGGTAATGTCACTTTCTTCCCATTTGGCAGCCCACGCCTGCACTTGTTCTGCAAGCATTTTATCGTAGTGTTTTTCCTGGGCTTTATCAAGCTCAGCCTTTGCCACTTGGTGCAAGGTATGTTCTGGATGATTGAATGACGATACATTGGTGGCAAATTTGTAAATTATAATTTCATCGCCTTCTTTTACATCAATTGTAACAGAACTTTCGGCATATTTTTCCCGGGTTAATACTTTCGGGTCAAGATTTAGTTTTTCACCATTTTTCCAGATTTCGTAACGCATTGCTGTCGTTACTGCAAAAGCTGTTTTTTTAGTAATTGCACTTACAAAAGCCTCGCAATTATTTGCCGATTGAGATACTTCGCTCCAAAATTTTTCGTCGTAATTGGAATCGGTATTCATTACATCGGCATCCACATAGGGAGTAATTACTATTTGGCCAGTAAAATTTTCAGCTTTTATGGCATATTTAATGGCTCCTAAATCGTCGTCAACTATGCTTAAAAAGCGCTGAGTATCAACAGAAATTTTGTTTTTATTTGCTAATTGAGCTTTGAAAGAACGAGCTAAAGTTCCTTCTTTCATATTTAGCACTCGCTTAAAATCTTTAACTGTAACTTTTGCTAAGTCAAGGTCTTCGCCATTTACATTAATGTTTATGCCTATCCAGTTTGCAGCGTTTAAAACTTTAGCAAAATATTCGGGATAACCGTTTTTCCACCAGCCAACTTTTGTTTTGTCAGGGTAATACACTCCGGCTATATAACTTCCTTGCAATGAATCTCCAGAATACTTTTCTTCAAAGTTTGCTCGCTGACCCATTCTTCCATTTCCTATGCTAAATATGCTTTCTGAAGAAGTAACATTATCTTTATTAAATTCTTCTTCTATAATATTCCACTCATCGAGTTTTAAATACTTATTCATCTGATAAATTTTTATTTTTTATATCAAGGCCAGATGGAATGTCCATGTAAAACATTTTGTGTTTGAGTGATTATTTTTGTCTGAACATTTCATACGTATAAGTTTTGTGCTATTGTGAAAAAAACAAAACCATTTTATTTTAAAGTAAAAAGGGAACAGCATTATCCCCCAATAATCCCATGAAATTACTTATTTCTTGAGCGCTGTCCCCTAACTTATAAGAACTCTAATTTTTTCAGTGTTACTTCGTTTAAGCCCGAAACAACCATATGAGCATTGCCTAAATTATCACTGCTTCCAATACCCACGCAACGCATTCCCGCCTTTAGTGCGGCTTCAATTCCAGCTTCGGCATCTTCAAATACAATGCATTCCTGTGGAGTTGCATTTAAGCCTTTTGCACCAAGCAAAAATACCTGTGGATCGGGTTTTGCTTTTTGTGTTTTTGTTCCGTCAATGATTATATCAAACCAATTAACGATGTTTATTTTTTCAAGAATTGTGATTGCATTTTTACTTGCTGAACCCAAAGCTATTTTTATTCCAGCTTCTTTTAGTTCTGTAAAAAGTTTTATGGTTCCAGGTAATATTTCTTCTGGAGTCATTTTGTTAACAAATTCTAGGTAGCAAATATTTTTTTTTTCGGCATAAGCCAATTTTTGTTCTTCGTCGAGTTTTTGATTTCCAATCTCAAGTAAAATGTTTAGAGAATCCATACGACTCACTCCTTTAAGCCTTTCGTTATCGTCTAATGTAAAATCGAAGCCCAACTCGTTTGCTAATCTTTTCCACGCTTGATAGTGATACTTTGCCGTATCAACCACCACTCCATCTAAATCGAATATACAAGCACTAATCTGTCCCATTGCTTATTGTAAGTAAGGTGTTAATTATGAATTTTCTGTTTGTTTTTGTTTGACAAAAATTACTGAAAGTGAGCCTAAAAGCATGCTAACACCTGCTATTACAATCATGTAAATTGCTTGACCATCAAAGAAGTGTTTTAATATTGATCCGGCAATCAATCCACTTATTATTTGTGGTCCGGCTATTGTAAAATTGAATATCCCCATAAAAACTCCCATTTTATCGGCAGGCAGCGATTCAGATAATATGGCATAAGGCATGGCTAAAATACCGGCCCAGGCAATTCCAATCCCAATCATAGGAATTAACCATAGTGCTGCACTTGCAGGCACGTCAACTTGTGTTATTAGAAGGTTTAAATGAATAATTTCACCTCCCGAAAGGAAAAGTGTAGAAATATAACTTAAGCCTCCAATTAAAAGGGCACCACCATAAACTGTTTTTCGGCCAATTTTATTTGCAAGTTTTGTCATAAAAAGTGAAAATATGGCTGCAAATAAGCTATAGCCAGCAAAAAGAATTCCCACCCAATCGCCTGCATTTTGCGATGCTTGAGAGGTACTGTCTCCAATTGCACAGCCCCATACGTGTTGCGATAATGCAGGAGTTGTATAAACCCACATAATATATAAAGCAAACCACGAAAAGAACTGAACGATGGCTAACTGAAGCATTGTTTTAGGAGTTATTTTTAGCATTCTAAAAAAACCTAAAATACCTTTATACTGCGTTTCAACTTTTGGATTTTCTTCAAGGCCTTTATATTCGGCATATTCTTTAGGAGCATATTCTTTGGTTCTAAAAACTGTCCAAAGTACAGATGCTAAAAGAATAGCTCCACCAATATAAAATGACCAAATTACCGAGGGCGAAACCTGCCCTGCTGGTGCGGTATTTGAAACATGAAGACTATTGGTTAAAATAAAGGGTAGGATAGAACCTAATACCGCTCCCGTGTTTATTAAAAAGCTTTGGGTTGAGTATCCTAAATTTCGCTGACTGGGTGGAACCATGTCGGCAACCAAAGCTCTAAAGGGTTGCATGGTAATATTAAACGATCCATCCATTAGAGCGAACATAATTAGTCCAAACAGCAAAACAGGCATGAATTTAACAACCATAGAAGCATTGGGCATAAGAAACATTGATATGGCAGCAACAATTGCCCCGCCTAAAATGTATGGACCTCTTCTTCCAAATCTATTCCATGTTCTGTCACTGGCCGAACCTACAATGGGTTGAACAATTAATCCCATCAAAGGGGCAGCAATCCAAAATAAGGGTAAGGAATGCAAATCGGCACCAAGATTCGAAAGAATACGACTAACATTGGCGCTTTGCAAAGCAAATCCCATTTGAATGCCAAGGAATCCGAAACTAACGTTCCAAATTTGCCAAAAGCTTAGTTTTGGTTGTTTCTTCATAAGAGTGTTTTTTTCGACCATAACTTGCATAGGGCAGGTAAAATCAGCCTGCTCAAATGTGTCTCAGTATATCTCTCAGACATGGTCTGTTTCATTTATTTAATAAATAATATGTAAGTACACGATTGTTTTTGTTGCGCTATATAACAATTCATGCTCATAAGGAAAGACGATACAAATAAATAGAAAAGTTAAAAGCAGCGCAAGAAAAATGAAGAAAAAAACGCTAAAAAGCCCGCTATATGGCTTTGAAAACGATTGCGGGAAAGTAAAAATATTGTATTTATTAAAGATGTCGGGAGAAATTACTTGACAATAAATCTTATGTGTATTTAGCCTTTAGACTTTTATTCCTTATCTAACTCATATATAAATAATGGTTTTTGGCCAATTACATCGAGGCTACTCGTGCCACGACTTCAAGTCGTTGTACGAATTCTTGGGTAGCTAACTTTTATATTCATTCATGAAATTGTTCGTTCAACTTACAATTCAGATAACCATTAAAATTTCAATGTCGTTTAGTTTAGCAACCCCCCTCATGACGCTTTCTTGTCTTAGGACGAAGAAAGGTCGAATTTGCCTTAAATCTGACGTCGTCTTTTTGACACGTCAGCATTTAATATATTTTTAACAACGATATTGATTTAAAATTATGCCACACTTTATGTTTATTTACATATGGTGTATTAAGCAGAATATAATTGCCGCACAATGAAATTATGAAAATTTTAGAA
Organism: Salinivirgaceae bacterium; assembly: GCA_016342715.1. Lineage (GTDB taxonomy): Bacteria > Bacteroidota > Bacteroidia > Bacteroidales > SZUA-534 > JAEINW01. Next base: position 18,902 of record JAEINW010000031.1, read on the forward strand.
TCCAGTTGATTCTCTTTTGATAATATTTGTTGCAATAATTTTAGTTACTGGCGAATAATTATCAATGGTTTGGGTAATACGGTTTAATAATAATTGTGCAGCTTGTTTGCCCATTTCGTAGCCGTGTTGGTCGATTGTTGTTAGGGTTGGATCAGTTACCATGGCAACAAAACCATCAGAAAAACCAACAACTTTAACATCTTTAGGAATGTCGTAGCCATATTTTTTTACAATTTTAAGTACTCCGGTTGCGGTTAAATCATTTACAGCAAATACGCCATCTGGTTTAAGACCCGATTCGTAAATTTGAGTCATGACTTCCAATGCTTCTTCGCGTGAGTCGCACTTAAAGATTAGGCTTTCATCAAGAGGAAGGTTATGTTTTTTTAATGCTTTTAAATAGCCTTCTTTTCGGCGTTGACCAATTAATAAATTTTGGGGAGCAGCCAGGTGAATTATTTTTTTGCAACCACATTCAATTAAGTGTTCAGTGGCAATAAAAGCACCTTGAACATCATCAATAATTACCTTATCGGTATTTACTTCTGCTACTGCGCGGTCGAAAAATACCAAGGGAGTTCTGTTTTCTAATAGTTCTTTATAATGTGTAAAATCAGTGGTGTCTTTTGAAACCGAAGCCAATACACCATCAACCCTTGCTGAACTTAAGGTTTGTAAACTGGTTATTTCACGCTCTTCGTTTTCGTCACTCTGACAAATCATTACATTGTAACCAGCTTCATTACATATATGTTCAATGCCACTAATCACTGATGAAAAGAAAAAATGAACCACTTTCGGAATAATTACACCTATCATATGTGTTTTGCTGCTACGGAGTGATAATGCAACAGCATTGGGTTTGTAGTGGTATTTGTTGGCTAGCTCGTGAACTGCTTCTTTAGTTTTTTTGCTTATATCAGGGTGATTTTTTAAGGCTCTAGATACCGTTGAAGGAGATATGTTTAATTCTCTCGCAATGTCTTTTATTGTGATTTGACCTTTTCGTTCCATACGTAAAGTTAATTAAGCTTTAACAAAAGTAACATTTTATTGTAAAAATCGTGGTTGTTGTACTTTAGAAGGTGAAATATTACTTTGTGGTGTTATGGATTAATTTATTATTCTTTTAAAGTAGAGGAAAGTCAAGTGTTTTTGATTATTCATTTACTAATATGAACAATGTTTTTGCTTTGTGAAACTTACTGGAGTTTATTGTTCTTTGTGTAATAACTATACCACAAAGTTGCGCAAAGAAACACAAAGAAATTCATGAGGCTCATTATTCTTTCTTTGTGCCTTTTTGTGTGGTACTTGTTCCCCTGCAAGCGTGTGAGAATACTTCGATTGTTTGAAACTGCTAAAATTAAAAATTTAGTAGTTCTGAGCTCCTTACTTAATTAGGGAGGGCTGGGGTTAATGCCAATGATTTAAGCTTTTTTTGTTGGATATTGAATTAAATAAAATAGATATAAGAACAAGGAACAGTGATTAACGATTTAAGAAGTTGTTAATTCTGAAATCAAAATTCGTTAACTACTCTCATGAGCGTTAGCGAATAACTTTTCTCATGAGCGTTAGCGAATAATCTTTATTCGATATTCAATGAAATCTTATATATAAAACATTAAATATTCTAAAGTAAATGGCATTAGGGCTGGGGAGGGTATGCAAAATGTTTTAAATGAAACATTCAAAGAACTTCTTTGTTAATATTTGAGTCATTTAAAAGCATGGATAGGAAAACAAATAAATGTTCTCCAACATAAACAAACGGTTGCGGAAACGGTTGCGGACACGAAATATTTATTTACCCTTTATTTAACCATTTGATTATCTTAAATTTGTATTGCGCTATATTATATTTCCATACTCAAAAAGGAAAAGACACAAAAACTAAACATTTAAATTAAACAAAAGCTTAACGCATTATGGTTAAAAAAATACTATCGTTGCTAGCAGTTGTTTTTATTACGCTATCGTTTGCTTACGCACAAAGCGGAACAGCAGTGGGAACAATTGTTGATGGAGATGGGTTGCCTTTAATTGGCGCAAATGTTGTTGTTAAAGGGACTACTATTGGTACAATTACCGATATTGATGGTAATTATAAACTTACTGGAATCCCAGTAGGGAATCAAGTGTTACTTTCTTCTTTTATTGGTTTTACAAATATTGAAAAACCAATCACTATGGAAGCCGGAAAAGAAGTGAAAGTTGACTTTATCTTAATTGAAGATATATCTCAATTAGACGAGCTTATTGTCATTGGTTATGGTACTCAGAAAAAAGAAGATAAAACTGGAGCAGTGGCTCATATTACTGCCGATGAATTAAATGGGGGTTCGCTATCTGATCCACTTCAGGCATTAGCTGGAAAAGCAGCTGGAGTGGTTGTGACAAAAGGTGGAGGTGATCCAAATAGTGATGTTAAAATTAAAATTAGAGGCAGTTCGGGTATTAGTGGAAAAACAGATACAAATCCATTGTATGTTATAGATGGGATCCCTGGGGCTGATCCTAGCATGATAGCACCTGAAGATATTGCTACCTTTAGTATACTTAAAGATGCTGCCTCAACAGCCATTTATGGTTCACGAGGAGCTAATGGAGTTATTCTTATTACCACGAAAAGAGGGTCTGTAGGTGCTGCGAAGATAAATTTTAATTATACAACCAGTTTAGATATGGTATCAAAGCGCTTGGATCTTTTTAGTGCTGATGATTATAGAACGTTTGCTAATTACATTAAAGGGGATGACTGGACAGATGGTGGTGCTTCAACGGATTGGCAGGATGAAATTTTTAGAACCGGGATCACCCAAAATTACAATTTGAGTGCTAGTGGTGGAACGGAAAAAAGTAATTATTTTGCTTCTGTTACCCATTCCAATTGGGAGGGCGTTATAAACGGCTCTGGAAAAGAAAGAACAATAGGTAAATTAAATGTCACTCATAAAGGACTTAATGATAAATTAACCTTGACAGGAGGACTGACCGTAGCTTTTGAAAAGAATGAATTAATCAATTACGAAGGTGGAAATAAGGAAAATGTTCTTTATCAAGCATACCAACGCAATCCTACGGATCCTGTGCTAAATCCTGATGGATCCATCGCTTTTGAAATGGTGAGCGCAAACAGGGGATTTAATTATATCAATCCAGTGGGTATTATTGAATCCATAGACAAGAATGATACGAAGAAAAAAATAATGGGAATTGCTAAAGCGGATTATGAAATAATTAATGGATTAGTAGCTAGTACAAACCTAAGTTATATTAGTAAAGATAAAGAATATAAATATTTTAGACCAGTTGGTGTTTATGGCGGGCAAGGTGAAGATGATGGAGCTGCATCCAGATGGTATGAAGTGGATTTGCAGAAAAGTTTTGAAGCTACTTTAACCTATTCGAAATCAATAGATGATTTGCATAATATTACTGCATTAGTCGGTTATACATGGCAAGAGAATAGTTTAGAAAAATTTGGAGTTGATATCAGAAATTCACAATCGCCAACTGTAGGTTATAATAATCTGGAATCTTTTATTGATGTAAATCATGGCGATGTTAAATCGGAGGCTAGAATATCTAGATTGATAGGCTTTTTTGGTAGAGCGCAATATAATTTTGAGAGTAAATATTATGCTTCAGCTTCTTTACGTAGGGATGGTTCTTCAAAATTTGGAGACAATAACAAGTGGGGCTTTTTTCCAACCGCTTCTTTGGCATGGAATCTACATAAGGAAGGTTTTATGGATAACTTGGGATGGCTGGATCAGCTAAAATTAAGAACCAGTTTCGGAGTGTCCGGTAATCAGGCTTTTGATCCTTATTTTAGTAAAACATTATATCGCCCAACTGGAGGTGTATCTATTGATCCAATTACAGGGGATGAAGTGTTAGTTTGGGTAGCAGAAAGAAATAAGAATGAGAATTTAAAATGGGAACAGACAACCGAAATTAATACAGGTCTTGATTTTGCATTTATCAATAGTAAATTAAGTGGTACTTTCGAATATTATTCAAAAACAACAAATGACTTAATAAACGAATACAATGTGCCCCAAGGGAAATTAGAATGGGATAGATTGTGGGCAAATTCTGCAACGATATTGAACGAAGGGATGGAATTATTTGTATCCTATTATGCTCTAGATAATACTAACTTGAAATGGAAAACGGCCATAGCTGTGTCGAAAAATAGCTCTAAAGTTACTGAATTAGGCGAATATTGGAGTGAAACAACTGATGGTAGAAAAGGATGGCTGTCTGGTGATGGAATGGTTGGTGGAGATAATTGGACCATATATATTGAAGAAGACCAACCCTTAGGAAATTTTTACTTATATGAATTTGCCTATATTCAAGATGGTGATGCCTTTTATAAGAATAATTTTAAAGAGAATCCTGATGAAGAAGATTTCCTACGTGCAGATGATGAAGGTTTAGATAACCTCGATAGGAAAATTAAGGGAAATGCTACACCAGACATTGAATTGTCATGGTCAAATAATTTAACTTTTTATAAGAATATTACGCTGGACTTTTCATTCAGAGCCCTTTTAGGTCAGCAAGTATATAATCATACACGAGGATATTTTGCTACACCTAATCATATCGCAGAGCGTAATTTAGTAACGGAAGCCGCTGATTATGTGAATCAAGATTATTTCGACTTATTTAAAAAACCCACAGATTTGTTTTTAGAGGATGCATCCTTTTTAAGATTAGATTATATTTCATTGGGATACAATTTTAATTTTGATAATAACAACTATTTCAAAAGCCTAAAATTATCAATAAGCTCAAATAATTTATTTGTAATAACTAAGTACTCCGGTTCTGATCCAGAAATGACCATTGATGGATTGGATTATGGAGTTGATAATTTCAATGTGTATCCAAAAACTCGAACTTTTAGTTTTGGTGTAAATGCAACTTTTTAGCAAACTTAAAAGAAGGTAAACGTGAAAAAGATAATATATATTAGTTTAGTGTTAATCGTTACATCTATTAGTTGTACCGATTTAAATGAAGATGTTTTGGATTCCATTTCCTCGAACAATTATCCAGAAACACCCGAGCAGATAGCAGTGCAACATCTTGAAAGTTATAATGCTTTATCATCGCTTTGGGATGACGGGGGTTATTGGTTTTTGGCTCAAGAAGTTTCATCAGACGAGATGGTAGCGCCAACAAGAGGACCCCATTGGTTTGATGGGGGAAAATGGTTGCAATTGCAATACCATAATTGGAATGATCAGAGTGATCCGCCGGTTGGAATGTGGCGTGATATTTTTAGAGGAATTGTTACAAGTAATAAAATTAATGATAAATTAAAAGCTGGAGGTGGCTTAGCTCAGAGTAAAATATCAGAAGTGGAAGCCATTCGATCCTTTTATTATTATATTTTTATGGATAATTTTGGTGATGTGCCGTATCTAGATAAATATATAGGTGCACCAGAAAAACCTTTTAGGAATAACAGAACTGAAATATTTGACAGTTTAACTACGACCTTGGAAAGAGGATTGAAAAATTTACCATCTATTTCAAATCCAGCATATAAAAATTATGCTTCTAAAGAAATGGCTCAGGCCTTATTGGTTAAGCTTTATTTGAATGGTAAGGTTTATGCTGAAACAGATGATCAAATATTTTATGAAAAAGCCATTCAATATTGTGATAGCTTAATTGCCAATGTAAATCTTTTTTTAGAGCCAGATCCATTGGACGCCTTTAAAGTTGATAACACAAATTCTTCTGAAGTAATTTTTGCAGTTCCTTTTGATGAAGTAAATAAAGAGGGTTTTCGTTTGCATATGCGAAGCTTGCATTACAATCATAACGAAACCTTTGATATGGCTGCAGGACCCTGGAACGGATTTTGTGTAATACCTGATCATTTTGATACTTATCAGTCTATAGATAAAAGAAAATCTGGCTATTTCTTATGGGGTCCACAATTTACATATTCCGGTAGTCCTCTGATGGTGGATGGAAAGCAACTTGATATTGATTATAAGATTCCTTATCCAAATATGCCTGTGGATGGACCATTGTCAATAGACTTTATTACAAACTGTGGCGCAAGAATACAGAAGTTTGAAATTTACAAGGATGCAAAGGAAAACTTGACTGTTAATTTTCCAGTATTTAGATTGTCAGATATTTATTTAATGAAAGCGGAAGCAGAATTAAGATCTTCTGGCTTAACTCCTGCAACACTTACTTTGGTTAATCAAATTAGATCAAGAGCTAGTATTGCAGAATGGAATTTAGGTGAAGTAACTCTGGATTCAATTTATGCTGAAAGAGGGAGAGAATTGTATGCTGAAGGTCATCGTAGGAATGATATGATACGATTTGGAAAATTTGACCAGCCCTTTTGGGGTAAGGGAGATGAAACCGATCCTAATGACCCGGGGCAAAATGCCATTGAGAATATTTTCCCAATACCATTAAATGCTAGAACAACCAATCCAAATTTAGATTTAGAACCAAAACCAATAAATTAAATAAATTAACTAAATAAATAAAATTATGAAGAAGAATTTTTTAAGATTATTTGCAATTGCTATCATTGGAGCAATTTCTTTTACAGCTTGTGATAAAGATGATGATGGTCCAACTATAACACCAACCCCAACAGATACAACTGGTGTAAGTGTGAATTTGCCTGATGGTTACTATGTTTTTAATGGAGGAACAACTATTGAAAATATCACAGCTGATGGATTAATGAAAGTTACTAGAAACGAAGTGATTCAAGAAGATCGTGATGATTTATTAGAAGTATTCTTCCCAGTAAGCGCAGCAGACGGTTTTTATTTAATGGAAATTAAAAACAAAAAACCAACTATGATAGCTGCGGGTGCTGATTTTGCTAAGATTGCAGAACCAGATACTGAAGCTCCACAAGATGGTTTATGGCGCGGTGCTTTTGTTGAGGATTCTTCAGCATTTACTGTGGAAGAAGATGGTTTATATCACATCATGATTGACCTTGAAGTTGAAAAAATTGCTATTGCCTATGTAAAAACATGGGGCGTAATTGGTGCTGCAACTCCTGGTGGATGGACAACTGATACTGAACTTGCTTTAGAAGCATTTGATATGAATACATTGGTGTTTAAAGCAACTGAAATTGAAATGTCGAAAGCTGATTTCAAATTCCGTTATAGCGGTGGATGGAAAGTTATTATTGATTCTGAGTATGCTGCAGATCCTGAAGATGCTACAAAATTGGGAATTAAAGTTAACACGAATTTTGGTGGAACTCTTGAAGCATTGGTTCCAGGTGGAGATAACATTGCAAATGAAACTCCAGGTATTTATACAATTACTATGACATATATTGTTGGAACAGGATATACTGCTGTTCTTGAAAAAACTGGTGAGTCTGGTATTATTGATTATTCAGCAACTGAACTTGGTTTAATTGGTTCATATATTGTTATTGGTGAAGAAGCCTCTTCTGGTTGGGATGTAACAGCAGGTTTAACTATTCCTGAAGCAAACAATACCGTTTATACTTGGAGATGGTCGGCAGTTGAAATTATGGCTGATAGTTCTTTCAAAATTCGCGAAGGTCAAACTTGGGATGATATAAGTATTGGTTATGGCTCTGTTACAATGGCTGGAAGTTTAGCTGATGATTTTGGTACAAATGCTGATGGAAATTTTGTTCCTACGGTTGATGGTACTTATGACTTTACATTAACTATTGATGCTTCAACTGAAACATATACATTTACAGCTGAACCAAGTGGAACTCCAGTTCCAGATCATATTTGGGGAGTAATTGGTTCTTCAGTAGTACCATATGATTGGACCGTTGACGTAGATATGACTTGGGAACACACAACAAATATTTGGTCTGTGACTTTAGATATGGTAGCTGGTGAATGGAAATTCAGAGCTGATGACGATTGGGCTTTAGCTTATGGTGTTGATGGTGACGGTAATTTAACTTCTGAAGGTGGTGCTACTAATATGGCAGTAACTGAAGATGGAAACTATACCATCGAGTTAATATTAACAGATGCTGAAAATCCAACTTATACAATTGTTAAAAACTAAGAATATTTTAAATATTATTATAAAAAGAGCACACCATGGTGTGCTCTTTTACTATCAACTAAGAAATATTATACCAATGAGGCAACTGCTACTTTTTGCATTTATAATTTTTGTAAGCGCTATTCAGGCACAGGTAATAAGTACCGATCCTGCATTTCCTATACAGAATGGACAAGTAATAATTACTTTTAATGCTACGGGCACTGGCCTTGAAGGTGCTACTGGCGATGTTTACGCTCATACGGGTGTTACTATTAATGGCGAACGTTGGGCAAATGTTATTGGTACTTGGGGCGATAATACCTTACAACCAAAACTTACCAATGTTAGCACTGATTTATATGAATTGGAAATAACACCTTCAATAAATGACTTTTATAGTGTTTCTGCCGGTGAAAACGTAACTGAACTTTGTTTTGTTTTTCGAAGTGGTGATGGAGGATCGCAATCAGCCGATCTTTTTGTTGAGGTATATCAATCAGAATTAAGTGTAAGCCTTATTTCACCCTATAATAATGCAATTGTTGAATTTAATTCAATCATTAACATTCAGGCAGCAGCAAATTTTGCCGATAGTTTAATTCTTTATGTTGATGAAGTTAGAATTGATGCAACTACTGAGTCGGAATTAACGAATACTTGGAATGTAAATACTTACGGAAAACATTGGATAAAAGCAGAAGCTAAAGACGAAACCACCAGTGTATTTGACTCCGTTTCGTACTACGTAAAAGGCGAGGTAATTATTGAAAATTTACCCGCAGGAGTACGATACGGAATCAATTATATAGATGATGAAACGGTTACTTTAGTTTTACATGCTCCCAATAAAGAATTTGTGTATCTAATTGGCGATTTTAATAATTGGGATGTTTCCTTAACTACTCAAATTGATGAATCAAATCCATTGCAAGTACTGTCAGATACCTGGATGATGAATAAAACGCCCGAAGGAACTCATTTTTGGATTACCATTGAAAACCTTCAAACACAGGTAGAATATGCTTATCAATACTTTATCGATGGCAAAATTGTGGTGGCCGATCCTTATACAGAGAAAGTGCTCGATCCTTGGAATGATAAATATATTTCTGATGAAACCTATCCAAATTTAAAAGCCTATCCTGAAGGAAAAACAACGGAGCCAACATCTGTATTTCAAACAGCTCAAGAAGAATATCCTTGGGAAGTAGAAGCCTTTACACCTCCAGCAGTCACTGACATGGTTGTTTACGAAATGTTAATTCGCGATTTTGTTGAAACTCATGCCTATGCTACCATTTCAGATACTTTGGATTATCTGCAAAATTTAGGTGTGAATGTGCTTGAATTAATGCCCATTAACGAATTCGAAGGCAATTCAAGCTGGGGTTACAATCCCTCGTTTTATTTTGCCCCCGATAAATATTATGGTCCAAAAGAAGAACTTAAAAAGCTAGTGGATGAGTGCCATAAGCGTGGAATTGCGGTGGTAATTGATATGGTTTTGAACCATTCATTCGGGCAAAGCCCATTGGTACGGATGTATTTCGAAAATGGAAAACCTGCTGCCGATAATCCATGGTACAATGTCGATCATAACTTCCAAAATCCTGATGCGCATTGGGGCTACGATTTTAATCATCAAAGTATTGCCACTCAAGAATTGGTAGATAGTGTGAATTCATTTTGGATGACAAATTATAAAGTGGATGGTTTCCGATTCGATTTTACCAAAGGATTCTCAAATACTATTTATGGACCCACAGATTGGGGTAGTGCCTATGATCCTGCAAGAATCTCAAATCTTAAACGTATGACTGATAAAATACGTGTGGTTAACCCAGATGCTTATGTAATTTTCGAACATCTTTCTGACAATACTGAGGAAAAAGTATTGGCTAATTATGGTATCTTATTATGGGGAAATATTACTCATAATTATGCCGAAGGTACCATGGGATGGACAGAAAGTGGCAAGTCCGATCTGTCATGGATATCTTATAAAGAAAGGGATTGGACTTATCCCCATGTGATGGCTTATATGGAAAGCCACGACGAGGAACGCATGATGTTTAAGAATTTGCAATGGGGAAAAGATGAAGGTGCTTATGATACAAAAAATATTTTTACAGCCTTACGTAGGGCTGAATTGGCTGCATGCTTCTTTTTAACTATACCTGGGCCAAAAATGTTGTGGCAATTTGAGGAATTGGGCTACGATTATTCCATCGATGAAAATGGCAGAGTTGGCGAAAAACCCATTCGTTGGGATTACTTTCATACATCGGCCAGAAAAAGACTGTACGATGTTTTTGGAGCCTTGGCTAAAATTAAAGTTAATGAACCTGCTTTTGAAACAGACGATTATAATTTGGATGTTAGGAATGGGGTGAAAACCATTCATCTGAATCATTCCGATATGAATGTGGCGGTTTTGGGAAACTTTGAAGTGACGGAACAATCGGTCGATCCGAGTTTTCAAGAAACAGGGTGGTGGTATGAATATTTTAGTGGCGATTCAACCAATATAACTAATGTGAATGCAGAATTTGCCTTTGATCCTGGAGAATATCGATTGTACACTACAAAACGCTTGGAAACTCCTATAATTGAAGATTCGATTATTAAAAAAGTACCAAATACAACGATCGGTGTTTACCCAAATCCTGTTAAAGATATGCTATACTTTGCCAATATGGAAAATGTGGTGAAAGTAGCAGTTTACAATATGTTTGGGCAGGAAATATATGCAATTAACGATATTATTCAAAGCATATCTGTATCAGCACTCGAATCGGGGGTTTACTTTATTAAAATTAACGATATAAATGGTGTTGAATATTTATCACGTTTTATAAAACTGTAATGAGCTAAAAGCCAAGGTTGCGTTTTTTTTCTAATCCATTAAGTTTACAACGATGAAAAAACTTTTACTTTTTATTTTACTTGCTTGCAATGTTTTAATTGAATTAAAGGCTCAACCATGGTTTCCAGAGGACAAGCAAATTTTTCGTAAAGATGTCATTCCAAGAGTAGATATATCTATTCATCCCGATTCTTTAAACTGGATATATGAAAATGTCGATTCTTATCATGAGTTTAAAGTTGATTTTATTTATACGGTTGATGGAGACTCTGATACGGTATTGAATGTTGGCTTTCGATTACGTGGAAATACTTCTCGATATGCGGCTAAAAAATCATTTAAAGTATCATTTAACACCTTTGAATCGGGAAGAAAATTTAAAGGTCTGGAAAAAATGAATTTGAATGGGGAGCACAACGATCCTTCCATTATTCGAAGTTATTTAGGATGGAATGTATGCAAGGATATTAAAATTCCTGGAGCAAGAGTAAATCATGTGGAGTTTTATATAAACGACGAATATTTTGGCTTGTATGCAAATGTGGAGCATATTGATGAAGAATTCATTGAAAAACGCTTCGATCATAATTTTGGAAACCTTTACAAATGCCTTTGGCCTGCCAGTTTAGAATATTTGGGTACTAATACTCAGGATTATATAGATAATGGATACGAATTGAAAATAAATTCAGATCAGCCTGATTATTCCGATTTAATAAACCTTACTCAAATAATTAGTAACACTAGTAGTGGAGATCTTCAAACTTATTTAGAACCAATCTTTAATGTAAACGCTTTTCTACGATATTTGGCCATGGAGGTTTTTATTGGTCATTGGGATGCCTATTCCTTAAACACTAATAATTATTACTTATATAACAATAAGTTCACTGGCAAATTTGAATTTATCCCCTACGATTTAGACAATACCTTTGGCGTTGGCTGGATGTACGATTATTTAGCTTCAAGAAATATTTACAGCTGGGGCAGTACGAATTTTAACACACTGATTTTATCCAATGAAACTTATCGCAACAGGTATTCATATTTTCTGAACCGCTTAGTGGAAACCCATGAAACGGACACTTATTTTTCAGAAATTGAAAGCAAAAAAGAACAAATAAGTACTTCGGCAAATTTAGATCCTTTTAGGCCGCTAGATTATGATTGGTCCTATGCCGATTTTTTAACTTCTTATACCAGCGCACTTGACGATTATCATGTGCACTATGGTCTAAAGCAATTTATATCGGAGCGTATTGCAAATATTAATAACCAGTTAGAGTTAAACCCAATTGATCCTATTATTGAAAATATCTATCATAATTTTGCGGCGCTTAACGAAGCTATAAAAATTAAAGCCGATATTAATGATGATCAAGCAGGATGTGCTGCCAAAGTGTTTTGGAAAATTGGCGATGGTAGTTATCAATCGGTATCCATGACTAACGATTCCTTGGATGTTTTCTCTGCTATCCTACCTTCAGTTACTTCAGAAGGAACGCTTTATTATTATGTGGAGGCTACCGATGCTTCAGACAATAATACTCGCGATCCATTTTCAGGCTCCTATGAAATCATATTCGGTGAAAGTGCAAAGCAAATTGTTATCAATGAATTTATGGCGAGCAATACCCAAGCTATTTACGACAATTATGGAGAAACGGATGATTGGATTGAATTAAAAAATAAAGGAACGCAAGCGCTTAATTTGGGCGATTTATTTTTAAGCGACGATATAACAGATAAATCGAAATGGAAATTGCCAAATGTTACTTTAGCACCCGGTGATTTTTATTTGGTTTGGCTTGATAAAGATACGGAGCAAGGTGACAATCATGCCAATTTTAAAATAAGTGCTGATGGAGAATTTATTGGCTTATTCGATTCATTTGAAAGCAACTATGCAGCCATCGATACATTAACATTTTCTGCCGTAGGTTCTGATATTTCCATGGGTTTAAATACACAAGGAAGCATGGGTATACAATCGTTTATTACTCCCATGGGTGAGAATGAATCGAATGAACTTGCTTATATCACTTTCAATTACAACATGAATAAACAAATTCAAGATGGTAATTTTGTTCAAAATATCGATTTTATTGACATTGCGGGTACCTTTAATAGTTGGAATGGTTCGGTTTTGATTTATGATGGCGACGATGATGGCATTCATACGGCTACACTTTTTGGATACACCGCAAATCAAGCTATTGAATATAAAGCGCGCATGGGAGCTATCTGGGAGGGTGGTGAATTTTATGACTTGGGTGAGGCCGGAAACCGTCAATTTACTGTGGGCTCAGGAGCAAACAGTGTTTCGCATTGGTTTAACGATGAACCTTTGGAAATCGACCGCTATGCAGCCAACACCGAATTTAGTATTTATCCAAATCCTGTGCAAAGTTCCGGTTTTACTATAGAATCAGAAGCAGATATTTCTGAAGTTTCTCTGTTTGAATTAAGCGGAAAGCTCGTTTACAAAGCTATTCCAGCCATGGGAAATCAAATTCGAATAGAGCAAATGTTTCAACCCGGATTATACATAATTAAACTGAATTATAATAAGACAGTACATTGTAGAAAAATAATTATTCATTAGTTATACCTTACAACTTTAATTTTTACCTCTCTCCCGATCAATATCGGGATCTCCCCTGCAAGCATGGGAGAATGCTTTGATTGTTTGAAACTGCTTGAAGTATAATTTAGTAGTTTTAAGCTCCCTCCTTAATTTAGGGAGTGTTGGGGAGGGTATACAAAATATGGTACAGGCTGTTTTTTTATTTTATGGTTATCCATATGTCAACCTAAATTAAAAAATTAGAAAAGGTGGTTTAAAAAAGTCGCTTAATACATTCAGACAATTAATTGCCTGTAAGGCATATTTATTTCAGCCGGAGGTAACGCCTCCGGTATTGAATAGGTAAAAAATCGTTGCAAGCAGAAATATTAATGATAATTGATACCCAAATTGAGCGATTCTCGCTCACGATTTAGT
>JAEINW010000032.1 GCA_016342715.1 Salinivirgaceae bacterium
GCCTTTAAACTAACTTTAAATCAACAATAGTAAGACTTATAGATGTTTTTACCATTAATTTTGTCCATTAAGCCTAAGTTCCATCAGTTTGCAAAGCACTTGCAATTTGGGTGTCGTGACCCATAATATCGCCCATAAATAACAGGCTAAGGGTTTGGACGGAATCCTGAGTTTGAGAAAACACATAGGAGCTTACTAAGATTAAGGGAATAATTAGAAAATTTCTCATTGTAAATCAATAAAATTAAACGTTGGCTAATTTATCAATTACAATGAGAAAATCCTATTGTTTATTTATTGCAAGCAATGCTTGTTGTGCTTTTAATTTATTTATTTAAAATCAATATAATCAGCTGGATTTACTTTCTCTCCATCTTTGCGGATTTCGAAATGTAAATGTGGACCTGTTGACATTCCAGTGTTTCCAACCAAGCCAATAATATCGCCTTGTTTCACAATATCGCCAACTGCTACTTTAAATTCAGACAAATGGGCGTATAGTGTAAGCATATTATTTTCGTGCTCAATGGCAATTAAATTTCCGTAGCCTTCATCACTGGGTCTTACTTTAACAATTTTCCCTTCAGCAGCAGCAATAATTTCGGTTCCTGTTTTAGCCTTTAAATCAAATCCTTTATGAAAAATATTTTTTTTCGTTATTGGATTATACATGTTTTCATACTTAGCTGATATTTCATAATTGGTTGATGATATCGGTTCAATAAATGATGGATCCTTTTCAATAGCTGAACTTTGGTCAATAGTTGAAGAATTTTCTTGTAATTCAGTTTCTGAATTGCAGGCAAAGGTTTGGATTAATAATACAAATGCGGGTAACAATAATAAATATTTAATACTCGCTAATTTCGATGATCTATTTTTAGTTATCATGGTTATTCTGTTTTTTAAAGTTGAACAATAAAAATTATTAGATAACCCGATCAAGGTGTACTTTTCGGTATTCGCAGCCAAAAGTTTAAGATAATCAATAGTAGTATGAGCATCTTTAGCAACTTTTTTATCGGCCAAATATTCGTGTACGCTTTTAATCGAGTTTTTGAAAGAATAGACAAAAGGCACGAACCACAAGCAAATACAAAAAAGTTCAGTTAATAGTAGATCAATAGAATGCCATTGTTTGGCATGAATGCGCTCATGTTCAATAATTGGATGCATGTCAGCAGAGCTGTATTCATCTTCCGGAAGAAAAATCCAATTAAAGAAGGAGAATGGAGGTAAATGTTTTGGAGTAATTATTATTTTATTAACTCCATTTATAATTTTTTTATGTTGTTTGTAAAGATTAAAAATTCGTATTAATTGAATACTTGCTTTTAGTAAAAAAAATATTAGTCCTATTAAATAGATGAAAGACAGTATTTTCCATGCACTAAATGTTTTTTCTGTAGTTGAAACATCTGTTGGAATATTTAATACAATAATTTCATTAAAAGATCCAATTTCAAATACTTTAGAGGTGGTTTTTGCAAAATATTCAGTAGAGTTAAATTCCAGTAATGGAATTATGGCTGAAGAGATCATGATTACAAGTAGGAGTATTCTATTCAAATTATGAAAGGTATTTTTACGGAAGAATATCCAATAAGTACAGTATAATATTGAAAATATGATACTCACTTTCAATAAATAAAACCAATAGTTATCCATGTTGCTCTTGATCTTTTATATCGTTAATCTTTTGTTCTACTATTCTCTTTATTTCCTCTAATTCGGTTAAATTCATTTCTTTTTCACTAGTAAAAAAAGAAGCGAATTTTGTGATGGAACCATTAAAGAAATTCTTAACAATACCTTTGAAATGATTTCCAAAGTATTCATTTTTTTCAACCAATGGATAATATTCGTGAATTTTACCATAGGTATTAAATGAAATAAACTCCTTTTTTACCAACACTCTAATTACTGTTGATATGGTTGTGTACGCAGGTTTTGGTTCAGGAAATTTGTCAACAATATCTTTTAAAAAAGCTTTTTCGAGCTTCCATAAATATTGCATTACTTGTTCTTCGGCCTTTGTTAATTCTTTCATAAAACAAATATAACTATATTTTTAATTATACAACTATAAATATAGTAATAAGATGAAAAATAATCCAAAAATTGTCATTAGCAACTGGCAAAATGACAATTCGACATAGAAACACTAACTATCAGTAAACACTGAAAGGCAAGAATTTCTATGTCGGGATTTTCTCGATACGCCATTCGGCATTTGTCATTAAATATTTTTCAAATCTATAATGACAAATCTCGGATAATTTAAAACGTATTGTTTAAGAATTAGTTATAGGAGAAAAAAAAGACCGGAAATTTTTCCGGTCTTTCTTATTTTATTGAACGATTACTTTTTTAATAAATCTATTTTTAGTAGTTGAAACAGTAACAAAATATATTCCTTGCGGTAAATTATCAATAGCTAAAGGAATCAGGTTTACCTTTTTATTTTCGGGAACTAATAATGATGCATTAAAAATAGTTTTCCCGTAATGATCAGTGATATGAATATTGATAGATGTATATGGTTCTAATTTTAGTAAATCGAGTAGTAACTCACCATTATTATAAGGGTTAGGGTAAACATTAATTGACTCTTCGGTTAGATAATTATCATCCCAATCTACTTTTATTATTTTGTGATATTCATATGCACCATTATAATCCACTTGTTTTAGTCTATAATAAGCTATTCCAGAAATTGGAGTTTTATCGGTAAACATATAATCAATTTGATTAATGCTTGTTCCGAATCCGTTGACCTGACCAATTTTAGTGAAATTTGTGGCATCTGTCGAGCGTTCTATCTCAAAATAATCATTATTAAGTTCCGTTAAAGTACCCCAAAGTAATTCGACATCATCGATTAATGAATTGGCTGTAAAGTAAATTAATTCGATGGGTAGCGGAACGTCTGGACCTTCTCCTGTGAGATCACTAAAAGAGGTATGCCCAATGTATGATAATGTATTTGTTGTACTGTTATTTGTTCCTCCCAGAGCATCGCCTGATATAGAGAATTTTCTTGCTTTTAAAGCAGTTTCATCTCCGGTTATATCAGATTCTGCATAATTATAATTCACATCGTAGTTAATGGTTCCAGAAATACCCGATTGATGTAGTATCCAATATCTTGATATGTAATTATCAAAGGTAACACTGCCATGTTTTGATGCTCTTAAGTTAAGTGTAACATAAGACGAGCTTAATGTACCTGTATTCAGCGTGAATGCAAAAGGAGAATAGGTGCTTGCATCTCCAACAGGAAAGGTTTTTGCACTTGGAGTTGCTCCAATATTTGACTTAACCACACCTACGCTTTGTGCTTGAATATATGAATTAGATCCACCTCCTATAATTGCGGCATTGGCTTCTAAAGTTAAATCGTTTGTACCAAGTACAATATCACCATTACTTAAGTCAAGTGAATTAGAAATTATTACATCACTGGCCAGTGTAATATTATTGCCTGTATTATTAACCATAAGATTATAAAAAGTTTCGGCATTGGTAGTATTAATTGCTTGTGCACTAGTTCCATTAAAAGTAACTGAGCTATTTTGTTCATTAAAAACACCTGAACTTGTCCAGTTTCCTTTAAGTTCAACACCGTAGTTATTTGAAGTTGATTCAAATACTACTGAATTATCGGCAATAATAAAGTTATTATTAATAATAATATTACCCGTGAGGTATTTATTTCCACTACTTTCAAGTTTCAGATTGTAATATTCCATACCTGTAATACATTGATCACCATTTTTAACATATTCAATGGTATTACCCGCTTGACTCACATCAATGGTTGATCCTGAACCAAAAGTTATACATCCATCGTCCAGTGTTAAGGTGTAGCCTCCTAAATCCAGCGAAGCTGCATCTTTTAATACGAGACTACCTATGGTTGTGTTTGCTGTTAAAAACATGGGATGCCCAATTGAAATAATAGCTGTTTCACCGGAACCTGGGACTATATTTGATGCCCAGTTTGCAGCAAGGTTAAAATCACCACTAGTAGACATATCCGTTGTATTTTGTGTTGCACCAATGGTAAAGTAGTTTCCATCTGCAAGAACTATATCGTCTACCTGAAATAGACTACCCGATACACTATACATTGGAAAGGCTACTGAACCTGTAGTAAAATCTCCATCAGAATCCACTAATAAAACAAATCCTGGGTAATCGGCAGGTCTGGCCGGTAATAAGGTAGTGTCGAGTGTAATACTAATTGTACCAGGCGTACCTGTAATTCCAACTTTCCATTCTCTGGATATACGTTCGGTTCTTATGTTTGGCTGATCAATAGTGTTCCAAGTATCGATTGAAGCACCATCGTGTGCAATTAGCAAATAGTCACCAAATCCTATGGTAGAAGGATTACTGATGGTAATCATTTGAGCTGATTGTGCCTTTAGATGTAAATTAGAAGCATCATCTTGTCCAATTCCGGCTAAATCTTCGTTGTGAGTTGCTTGATGCGCATAAAGATCATTACTAATTGTGATGTCATATTTTGCGGCTAAATAGTTTTGAACTATTTTTTCCTGTGAAGTGTTTAACATGGAATTATAAAATACTATTTCACCAATTTCACCTGTAAAGAAATTAGCACTACCCGCTGCATTTGAACCAATTTTTCGCGTGCCTCCAATAGCTGTTTCTGTATAATTATCGGTACCTAATGAGGTTCCATTTCTAAAAACACTGGCTGTATTTGTCCCTGATTCCAGATAAAATTCTAGCACTTGCTTATTAGTACCTGTAATTTGAGGTCCTTGCCATGCATTACTGGCATCGTAATAGGAACCTGAATTATTTTCGTTGTGTCTTAAGATAAAGTCTGTAGTATTATTTGCTTCAAATAAATTCTGGTCGAGGTTTGTAGATGATGATTTGTAGGCATAGAATATGGTATAGTCATCGGCACCCGATGTGATATTGTCGGCTGTAAAATAATCGTTTCCGTCAAACTGAACCGTTGCTTTTCCATTAAAATTAGCATCTGCTGCAATTAAGCTTGGTTGGCTTGCGCCAGCAGAACTTACATCAAAATCATTTCCCGATTGATCTTCCCAAGTGGCAATATCTGTTATTTTATCGGCTCTTAACCAAACAAATAAATTATCGCTATTGCCCACACCACCAGGACCAATGTGACCTGCCTGATCGTTGTCGTTTATGGTATACGTAAATGTAGTATTTCCGCCTAAAATTGAATTTACAGGACCAGATATAGTAACAACCACCGTTTCAGTACTTTCAAGTGTATTGTCATCAATTATTTGTAAAAGAATATCTTCTGATAATTGACCTGCAGGAATGGTAAGGGTTCCATTAGCTAAAATAAAATCGTTTCCATTTGATGCTGTACTTGCTATAGTAGCTACATAATTGACTTGTACATTTGAACCTGAAGTTTCATTTAGTTCTAATTCAATTTGGACGGGTGACATGTTCTCCTCTCCAAAACCTGTAGTTGCGCTAAATTGAACTTCAGGAGCCGGATCGTTATCGGTAATTGATAAGACGTATTCTAAATTCGTTCCTAGGTTTGCATTTGTTGGATTTGAAAGACGTATGACAATATCTTCAGGGTTTTCATACATGGAATCGTCTGTTAAGGATACATCAAATGTTGTGGTAGATGCGTCTTTAGGTATGGTTACGGTCCCTGATAATACGGCAAAGTCGTCTCCTTCAGTAGCTGTACTTGTTTCATAAACACTATATTGGGCTGTGGTTGGATTTGTATTATCCACATCATTTAGTTCAACGGTAATGCTAATGGTGCCATCACCTTCATCGTGAGTGCTTGAAGTGTTTAATAGATATATTTTTCTATCGTTGTCGTCATCATTAATTGTGAATGTATAAATGACTTTGGTTCCTAAAGTTATATTTACTGAAGGGTTGAAAATAGTTACTTCAAAAGTTTCCGATGATTCAAGAAGAATATCATTAATAATTCCAGGGATTATTTTTGCTGAACTTTGACCGGCTGATACTGTTAGTGTACCAGAAGGTAGTAGGTAGTCAACATTACCACCAATTGCATCACCTCCAGAAATAAAATAATCAACCGTAACATCTTCGCCTCGGGTGAAGTTAAGTTCAACTTCAATATTTGGATTTGTACCCGATTCAATTCCTACATCGGAACTTAAAGAGAACTCAATAACAGGCTTACCACAACCAATAGCAATAAAGTCACCACTTGCAAGAGTTATTGGGTCACTCACATAAAAATCATCAATAGCAGAATATTCTAGCTGGTAAGTAGTTGCTCCATATCTAAAATCTCCGTCATTATCAATCCATATAACATACTGATCAAAGTTTGCTGGCGGGGCAGGGAGGTTATTGTGATCAATTTTTAGAATTACTGTACCTGGAGTTCCTGTAACTTCGGTTCTCCATTCTCTAGCCAATCGTTTTACATATTTTCCGCTATTTGGAGCTTCACTAACTGTCCAAGCAGAAATGTCGCCATTGTCATGACCAGAAAAAACGTAATCGCCAATGCCTAAAGAACTGGCACTACTAACCATTAAAATACTATCAGACATTGCTGTAAGATGCATGTCATCGGCACCTTGTTGACCTATTCCAATAAGATCATTGCCATGAGAACCATCATAACTATATAATTCTGTGTTTGTGGTTTTCTGGTATTTTGCCGCTAAATAGTTTTCAACAATTATTCTTTGGGTATTATTTAAAGGTTTGCTAAAAACAATAATTTCTGAAATATTACCGACAAAATCACTAACTGCTTCTGCCGTGTATTTGCTACCAATACTAAAGTTATTAGCTAAGGTCATCACATTATAATTATTGTCTCCGTTAAGATACAAACCATCTCTGTAGACTTCTGACTCTGGATTAGCTTGAGCATCAAATATCCATGACATAATATTTTCATTGGTACTTGAATTCCCGGTTAAGCGCCAGGCATTTGAATAATACAAACCTGAAGTATTCTGATTTAATGCAAAACGATTGCCATTACCGGAATTGTACTGATCTGTCAAAAATTGACCACTGGCTTGTTCTACAGCACTAAAGAAAGAATAATTTCCCAGGGAATTAGAGAAGAGCACCGGAGCTCTTAAACCAAGCTGTGATGAAGAAATTGAGATGGATGGCTTTGAATTGAAATTATTTTCATCGTATTCAGGAGCAGTTAAGCCTGAACCTATTGAGGTAAAATGCATGTTATTTCCTGAAATATCTTTCCATTCAGAAATTGCATCACCATCATTAGGGCTTGCAACGCCTGATCCGTTAACTTTTGTAGCATCTAACCAAAGTTCAACAATTTCTTTGTCGCCAACACCACCGGGTCCGTAATATCCCACTAAAGCATCATTGTCGCTTATGGTAACGGTGTGTTGTTGATTTGTGCCTAAAGTAGCTCCGGTTGGAACTGAAATGTCTATTATGACAGTTTCAGCACTTTCCTCAAGAGCATCATCTGTAAGTGCCACATTTATAGTACCCAGTAAATTGCCTTTATTAATTGTTAAGGTTCCGTTGGTAAGTACATAATCTATTCCACCTCCTGTTGCTGTACTGGAAGCATTCACGGCATAATCAATGGTGACATCTTGTCCCGATGAATTTGATAATTCAACAACAACTGCTGCATTTACGGCACCCTCATCAATATTTGATGCTGTTGTTTGTAATTGTATGCTTGGTGAATTGTCGTTATCATTTATGGTATAGGTATAAGTAATATCGGTTCCTAAATTTGCATTTGTTGGATTCGATAGTGTTATAATAATGGTTTCAGTATCGGCTTCATCTAATACATCATCTAATATATCAAAAGTAAAGGTGGCTGTTGACTCGGTAGCCAATACTTCAACAGTGCCGGCTGTTAATACGTAATCGGGTGATGGATTTGCTTCAGCGGTACCTCCTGTTGCTGCATAATTTACCGTTGTTGCATTTGTAGCATCAACACTGTTTATTTCAACGGTAACGGTTATTGTCCCTGCATCTTCATCACCACTATCGCTTACTGATTGAAATTCAATTTTCCTCGGATTGTCATCGTCATGGATAGTATAGGTAAATACTGAATCTGCGCTAAGTGCATATCCTGAAGGAACGTTTCTTAATGCTAATACAAAATTCTCATCGGATTCAACATAGGTATCGTTAATAATTCCCGGATCAATATTCACTGAGGTTTGTCCTGCTAATATAGTAATGCTTCCATTGGCTAATGAATAGTCAACATTTCCGCCGGTAGCTGTTGAAGACTTGATTACGTAATCTAATTCAACATCAACGGATGAAGCATAATCCATAATTATAGCTATGGTATTTGAGCTAGTTTCAAAGCTATTGTCGCTGATTGAATTGAAAGAAATGTTACGCTTAATAATTCCAATAGCCACATAATCGCCCATAGTAAGAGCAATATTTGAAGCTTTGTATTCGCCATCAACCAGAGTTGTATTATATACGGTTGCATCGGCTGAAAAATTTCCATTGGCATCTACCATAATAATATAGTCATTATAGTCTGCTGTTTTAGCAGGTAACATGGTAGTGTCAATTGAAATGGTAATGGTGCCCGGAGCTCCGGTAACACTATAACGCCATTCGCGAGTAAGTCTTTGAATTGAAGCACCAGCGGGTACATCTGTTGCTATCCAACTAGCGGAAGATGCATTGTTATGTCCAAACATGATATAATCGCCATCGGTTAAAGTGCTGGCATTGTTAATGGTAACAAAGCCCGCTTTAGCAGCGATATGCATATTACTTGCATCTTCTCTACCGATACCAGCTACTTCAAAGCCATGTGAAACATCAAAGTTATATAAATCGTTTGCAATTGTTAAGTTGTATTTTGCTGCCAAATAATTGTTTAGAATATTTATTTGTGCGTTGTTTACCGCTTTTGTGTACATAATAAATTCAGCAAAATCTCCCTGAAACGGATGAGTTTCCTGTCTTCCTAGATAGAATTTGTAATCAGGATGATTGGTGAACGCAGATGTTCCGGCCACAGTTTTTACTGAGGTATTATCTTTCCATACTTCTTTACCATAGGTTGTTCCTGCTCTATAGGTAAATAAACTGGCACTACCTATCCAACTTGATTGGTATCCGAAGCTTATTCGTCCTTCAGCACCACAACATTGACCTATATCGAAATAAGTGGTTCCATTCCAAGGAATGTGTGAAGTGAAACGATTGGTTCCTGGCCAAGCTGTTGGCGAGGTTCCAGTGGTATACATATCGGATTGTTGTGTCAGGTTATCGTGTGTGGTTATGGTAAGTGTTGTAGCTTCATTGTATGGGAAGTAAGTTGCACTTAATGGGGCTACTGTGACCAAGGCATCATTTACATTTTCAAAGCTTACTACCGAATGACCATTTAATTCAGCTTCACGCCAAATGGGTTTTGCGGTTGTTGCAGGTACCATATTTAAACCCGAAATGCCAATCATATTATCCCAAGCTGTTATTCCATTTGATCCATCGGTGCTTATTCCATCATCTCCTCGTAGCCATAAAACCAGACTTCCTGTTCCGTCAGCAGAACCGACTCCACCCGGTCCATCAAATCCTTCGTCATCGTTATCGTTAATTGTAGTGGTATGAGAAGTTGTTGCTCCCAAAGTAGCTCCCGTAGAACCACTTATTTCTAATATTATTGTTTCTGGTACTTCAATTTCTGCATCATCAATAATACTAAAAGTAATATTTGCTGTTAAATCTCCTTTTTCAATTGTGCACACATTCGAACTTATAATATAATCTGTTCCACTTCCAGTTGCAGTTCCACCAGTTGCAGTATAGTTTACGGTAACATCGTAGCCAGAGGCATTGTTAAGTTCTAAAGGAATTATTATGGTATTTGTTCCTTCATTAATATATGATGCAGCATCCACAAATGAAATTGTAGGAGCTGTATCGTCGTCAAGAATTGTAAATGTAGTTGACGATTTGGTTCCAATATTGGCTCCAATGGGATCTGATAAGGATATTTCTAATGTTTCATCCAGTTCATCATTTAAATCATTGGTAATTTTTATTGCAAAAGTAAGGCTTTGGTTTCCTGCAGCAATAGTTGCTG
Organism: Salinivirgaceae bacterium; assembly: GCA_016342715.1. Classification (GTDB taxonomy): domain Bacteria; phylum Bacteroidota; class Bacteroidia; order Bacteroidales; family SZUA-534; genus JAEINW01. The sequence continues at coordinate 10,118 of JAEINW010000032.1, forward strand.
TGCCTGAAAAACCACTATAATCAACTCCACTAGTAGCTGTTCCTCCAGAAGCATCATAGTTAACTGTTGTAACTGAACTATAATCAATTTCGTTCACGTATACGGTCAATAATAAAGTATCCATAGTTTCTGCACCTGATGATGTGATTGCTTCTTCAATATCAATACTATAGAATGTTGCCGGGTTATTTTGATTGTTGAATTCGGTTAATAACCAATCAGCACTTAATGGGTTTTTGCTAATACGTACTTCATCTAATTGACCATCAATTCTTTTGTTGGATTCTCCATAAGCAACTTCACCTCCAATAGATAAATTTCCGTAGTCTTGTCCCCAAGTTCCTCCATCAGTAAGATCACTTATCCCTAAAATACCATTTAAATAAATGTGACGGTTTTGGCTGGTGATATCTGCAACACCCGCTACATAATACCAGGTACCATTATTTAAGTTAGCATTTTGGTTAAGGCTAACATCGTTCATGCCTCTTGAAGCAAAACGAAGATCTCCAGCTCCTTCTGAGCCAATATCTAAAAAGTAACCACCATCATTGTTAGCATCATCACAAACAATGCGACCAGCTTGTGTTCTATCGGTAGGATTTATCCATGCAGTAATAGTGAAATCAGTAATAAGATTTGGAAAATCTGGTAATTCAATGTAGCTATTTCCGTCAAAATATTGTCCATCTCCAATTTTTGCACCAACAACATCTGTTGAACCGCTATTGAAGCCATTTTCTTTATTAGGACTGGCATCGTTTACATCATTATGTAAATGCCATACTCCATAGTATTCTGTCCACACATCATCAGTTGACGGGTTAACCGTAATATTTGCATTACCATAATACATTTCCAACTCAGTATCACTGTTATATGCTAAAGTTGGTATTTTTACCCAAGCTACATATTCACCAGTAGTAGGGTCATATTTTTCAATTTCGTGGCTTAACCAAATTACCGTATCTTTTAAACTAAATGCAATATCATAACCATTGGCATTTTGTACCGTAGCTTTTAATTCGGTAGCTTCAGCTCCCGTTATTGATATTAATACCGGAAAGTTGATTAAATCAGTTGATCCAGCAATTTTTGTATTATCGATAGTAATGGTTCTTTTTGCACTGTAATCATGAGCTGATCTAAATTCTACTTCTCTGGTATTGTCATTATCTTGAATTCGGTACGTATGTGTACTGTCGGCACCAATTTGAATTCCAGCAGGAGCATTTCTAAGTGCTAATATCAGGTTTTCTTCATTTTCAATTATAGCATCGTCAATAATTCCAGGAGCAATAGAAACTGAAGTTTGACCTGCAAGTATGGTAATGTTACCATCTTGTAAGGAATAGTCTGCATTTCCGCCTGTTGCAGTACCTGATTTTATAATATAATTGACGCTAAGATCTTCACCATTTGGAATGTTCAAATTGACCACGATGTTTTTAGAAGAGGCTTCGTCTGAATTTGTTCCAATTGCATCAAAAGAAATGGTTCTGATAGCCGTACAAATAGCCATGTAGCTACCATCATTTATTGCTACATTAGAGGCAATGTATTCTCCATTAACTAATTCTGTGCTGTAAGTAGTTGCACCAGAAGTAAAATCTCCATCGTCGTCAATAGTTATAATATACTCAGTATAACTGCTTGGTTTATTTGGTAAATAAGTGGTGTCAATACTAATAGAGATAGTTCCCGGAGTTCCTGTAATATCAAAACGCCATTCACGAGCTACTCTACGCACGCTATCTGTTGGAATAACATTAGTTTTGCTCCAAGTAGTTATATCTTCGTTGTCGTGACCAAAGAACATGTATTCTCCATTGTCTAAATCACTGGCATTATTAATGGTAACCGCATTTGCTTTGGCTGCAATGTGATAATCGCTAACACTTTCTTGTCCAATACCGGCTACATCGTGACTGTTTGATGCTTGAAAAGCAAACATATCATTAGTAAGACTGGAACCGTATTTTGCTGCTAAATAATTATTAATAATGTTTATTTGTGTATTATTAATAGGGTTCTTAAATAAAATATGTTCAGAAATATCTCCCTGGAATTTATTCCCATCGTATCCACCAATAGCATAATCGTAACTCGCATGGTTTGTAATAGTAGAAGTACTGTTTGTTGCATCTGTTTGCACAATTATATTATCTTTCCAAACATCCTTGCCTTCAGTGGTGCCCGCTCTATAGCTAAAAACCTGCCAATCGCCAATCCATGTTGGATCATATGTAAATAGAACACGTGCATCAGTTTCACAACAAACTCCTATATCAAAATATGTGGTATTATTCCAAGGCATATGCGCTGAAAAACGACTAGCACCTACCAAAGGGACTGTAGAATAAGAACAAGATTGTTGACTTGAGTTATCGTGTCGGGTTACCGTGAAAGTGGTAGCTTCATTCCTGGGGAAGTATGCAGCACTTAAAGTAGTATTTGTTTGTAATCTGTCGTTGCTTACTCCAAAACTTATTTCAGCGTGCCCATTTGCAGCTAAGTCGTTCCATTTGGGTTCGTTTAACTCAGCATATAAGTCAAGTTCAGGAATGTTTACCAAATTGCCCCATTTTGAAACTGCATCGGAACCATCTTTTGTGATTAAAGAATCGGCTACAATCCACATTACAAGGTTGCCGGTTCCATCTAAAGACCCAACACCTCCAGGTCCTTCATAACCTGCATTATCGTTATCGTTTATAATAATGGTTGTTGTTGTATTTGCACCAAGTGTAGCTGTAATTGGCGTTCCTATAGCTAAATCTAATAAAATAGTTTCTTGAGACTCAATATCAGAATCATCTACAATATTGGCTGAAATATTAGCACTTAATTCACCAGCCTCAATGGTTACAGAACCGTTTGTTAATAGATAATCTGTTCCTGATCCAGTAGCAGTGCCTCCCGTAATGGTGTATTCTACAATTACATCTTTACCCGATATTTCACTTAATTGAATAGGTATTGAAAGTAAGTCAGCTCCTTCATTGATGTACATGGTTGTATTAAGATACTGTACAGTTGGAGCATCATCATCATCGAGTAGGGTAAAAGTCAGGCTTTTGTTGGTTCCTAAATTAGTGTTTGAACTAGGGGTAGATAATTCAATGGTAATTGTTTCATCATTTTCGTCTACCAAGTCATTAATAATATCTAAAGTAATTTGTGTCCTATTTTCACCACTAGGAATAGTAGCAGTTCCGCTAGCCATGACATAATCGGTACCACTTTCAGCAGTTCCTGAAACTACGGCATAATTAACGGTTGTTGGATTTGAACCATCAATGGTATTTATTTCAATAGTAATAACTAAAGAATCAACAGATTCAGCATATCCACAAACTGCAGCTTGTTCTGCACTAATACTAAAAAATGTAGCGGGATCATTTTGATTCGCAAATTCAGTAGCAATCCATTGCGCACTTACTGCTTTTTTAAAGTGACGCGTTTCATCAATAAGACCTCTCATACCTCTTGCTGTCATGGCTCCAGGATTTCCTGGTAAATTGACATTGTCAGGATAATCAGCATCTCTTGGATCATCACTAAAATCTTCACTTGGACCCCCAATAATACCGCTTCTATTAAGGTTACCTAATCCAATAACGGTTCCCAAACTATTTGCTTGTTGGAATACGCCATCAAAATATATATTATAAAGCCCATTGTTGAATGTGGCTACTAAATGATGCCAATTTCCATCGTTTAAATCCTCATTAGTGTAGATGTCCGCATTTCCAGCGTCGGTTGCAATATCAAAGTCAACTATCCCACCTTTTCCGCCGAGGGAGTTAATACCCATTCTCCAAAATTCACTTCGGTCGTATGAATAAACCGTATTTTTACCATTGTCGGTTGTTTTTATCCATGCAGAAATAGCAGTTTCGCTTATGAATGTTGCCGGTGTAAAAACCAGATTATCAATAGCAATGTATTCATCAGATCTTCTGTCAAAATTAATTGCTCCTCCTATCTTACCTGTTTCTAAATCATTAGCAACTAACCCGTTGGCAGCTCTACCATTATTTCCATTTCCCGATTGATCAATAAATTGAGGGGCTGTTCCAGTGGGATCGGCATCGAGATGAATTACTGTATGGTATAAATCAGTATTCCATACCTTGGTTGACGAAGGGTTTTGAGTAATGGTAGCATTGCCATAGTACATTTCAATTTCAGTGTCTTCAGTACACGAAAGTTTATCAAAACGAACCCAAGCAAGTAATGTTCCTGTTGCAGCATCGTAGGATTGTATTTGGTGATCTAACCAATTATGAGAGTCTTTTAAGGTAAAACCAATATCGTAAGCATTTGCATTTGCAACCCCTGCCAATAAATCGGCATCGGCAGTTATTGAAATTAATACTGGGAAATTTTCATGGTATGATGTACCTGAAATTTTAGTATTATCAATGGTAATAAGTTTTTTATATGAATAATCACAGGGGGTATGAAAGGCAATATTTCTACCAGCAGCATTGTCATCATCGTTTATTGTATAGGTATGTGTAGTATTTGAACCTAACACACAATTTACCAAAGGAGCAACGAGATCCATAATTATTGTTTCGTCAAGTTCTTCGGTTATATCAGCGGTATTTATGCTTGCCGATATGTTAGCTGAAGTATTTCCTGAAATAATGGTTGCTGTTCCGTTGGCTAAAGTATAATCGGTACCTGTGCCGGTTGCGGTTCCTGTAATGTCATAATCAACCAATATGTTTGAATAAACAGCGTGGCTAATACTAATAGTAGCAGTACCCGGTGTAATTGATTCAAAAGCTGCTGAGCTTAGCGATGTAAAATTTACTTCAGGTTTATAGCTAGTAATGCACAAAAAGCTACCATCTGTAATAGTAACGCCTGTGGCTTCATATTCTCCACCATTTTCTGTAAGTGAATAAGCAATGGCACCATTACTAAAATCTCCATCTTCATCTATCCATAATAAGTAAAAATCAAAATCAGTTGATTTTGTTGGTAATACTGATTCATCTAACGATATAGTGACTGTGCCAGGGTCACCAGTTACGTCAAAACGCCACTCACGAGCCAAGCGTTCAAAGCTTGTATCGCCATTAGGTAATTCTGTTGTTAGCCATGAAGCACGAGATTTGTTGTCGTGTCCAAAAATAATGTATTCATCATTACTTAAGCTACTTGGTGTTTTTATGGTCAATATACTGTCTGATTTTGCCTGAGTAGTAGATTCTCCAGCACTTTGTCCAATTCCAGCTATATCGTAGTGATGCTTTGTGTCAAAGGCATAAAAGTCGTTTGCAGCATCCATCGCAATGTTAAATTTTGATGATAAGTAGTTATCAACAATTACTTTTTCAGCCGCATTAAGTGCTTTACTATAGGCAATTACTTCTGCAATTTCTCCATCCCAACTTTCCGATCCTTGGCGTCCAATACCAAATGCTCTCCAATCTTTTATGGTACCATCATAACCCAGTACAGAACCGGTAGATGTTCCATTTACATACTGATTCAATTGTAAATCAGTAGCATTTGCCATATTAGAGACAAAATAATTTACTCCACCACTTAATTCTATATTTTGAGCAAAACTATTCTCTGTTCCGTCAGTTTCACAAAACCTTCCCCATAATTCGGCACTTGTTGCACCAAGCCATATTCCAATACTTTTGTCACTTGTTGTTTGTGTAAAAGGCCTTCCATTTGGACTGGCTTGTAATATTCCCGTATTATTTACATAGTTGGAAGGGCTAATAACCACATATATTGTTGCTTCATTTTCAGATCCATCAGTAACACCATTAGCAAGAAGGCGGTCACCATTTGTACGCACATAATGCAATACGGGGTAGCCGTTCATTAGATTTGTACTGTCTAAATAGGGTTTATTTGTTGCTTCTGTAGCATTAATTCCATTTCCACTTTGATCGAGCCAAAATTCAATGTCATCATTGTTTTTAGCTGTATTTCCTGTAGATTTCTCAAGGCCAATTCCAGCTTTTAACCATAATTCTAAAGATGAAGTTCCATCGTTTGTTCCAACTCCACCAGGACCCGTTTGAGCATATCCTGATGTAGATGCGAAAAATGCGCATATAATAATGAAAAGGTCTTTAAGTTTCATATGTAGATTATTTAATAGTGTTTTGTATAAGGAAACGAGAATAGTGCTTAGTAGTTATTTGTTTTTGATTAGTGAATTGAATTAACTGACGAATATAAATATGAGGTTTTCTTAAAAGAATAGCTCAACTTTTGAAAACTTACAATATGTATTTTAACTTCGTTGAGGGGGCTAAAGCCGTTCATAGTGCAAATCAGTTTTTTTCAGCGTTATCCCTGCGGCAGGCAGGAGCGTTCTCTTCTTTCAACTTAGCTAAGCGATCTCGTTAGCGATAGCGAATAATTTGAAAGTGTACAGCTAAAGTTTTTCACTTTTTTGACAGCCTCACTTAATTATGTCTATTTAGTTTCATAAGTATTGTTCAATTATTTTAGTGCTAATTAGAAAAATTCTTCACAGAGCTATTGTTTGAAAAATATTAGCTCTGTGAAGATTTGCTAAAGTCATTGAATTTAACTGAAAAATATGTTTAATCTTGGGCAATATTTACCCAAGATGTTTTAATATTACTCAACAATAATTTTCTTAATAAATTTAGCTTTTGATGTCACTACTGTTAAGAAATATATTCCCTTTGGTAATTGATCAATTGCCATTGGTATTAAATTCATTTTCTTTCTGTCAGGAACATTTATTGAAAATTTAGAAACCATATTCCCTTTAAAATTTGTAATCATTATTGTTATTGATGTATATGGTTCCAATTCTGTAAATATAAGGGTTAAATCACCGCTAATATATGGATTTGGATATATTTGAATTTCATCATCTTCACCCAGAACAAACTGATCCCAATCTACTTTAATGGTTTTGTGAATGGTAAACTTGCCATCATAATCCACTTGTTTTAAACGATAATAGGCTATTCCATCAACTGGTATTTCGTCAAGAAAAGTATAATCTATTTGAGCGGTGCTATTTCCAAAGCCACTAACCTTGCCAATGGTGTAAAACATTTGAGCATCCTCGGAACGCTGAATTTCAAAATAATCATTATTTTTTTCTGATGCGGTTCCCCACATTAATTCAACATCATCAATGTTTGAGTTAGCAGCAAAATATATTAACTCAACAGGTAATGGGTTTGATGCGTCACCAGAACCCAGAGTTATAATTTTTTCGGAGAAAGAAACTGCTGTGCTAGAGGTAAATGATCCACCCATTTGAGTATGTCCGGCACTAAATGTTGTTCCACCAAAATTATCCCACGATGCTCCGTTCCAAACCACAACTTTAAGTTTTTCACGTTCTGTTTGGTCTGCCGATACATCACTATTCCCATTCCAACTTAAACTAATGTTGGCATTTGAAGAGCCGTTGTCAGTAATTTTCCAGTATTCTTTTGTACTAATACTAGTAATTGCTAGCGCATCAGTAGGGTTAAGATTTGTAACCAAACTTTCAGCAGTTGCGCTGGTATGTAAATATTCTACATCCCAGGTCAAACCTGCTGTTGATACATTATGTACACCTGCATAACCCCATTGTCCATTTGTTCCTACTGGGAATATAAATTCGTCACCACTGTTGGCTAGAACTTTTGATAATTTTCCGTTAATATATGATGATGATGAACCATTTTCAGGAGTAATCATAGCATCGGCCTCCATTAATAAGGTATTTGTACCTGGGTTTATTAACCCTGAGGTTAATGTTAATTCATTGTCGATTGTTACGTTTCCGTTTAGGTTTAAGCCATTTGCATTAGCCAATTCAAAATTATTAAAGGCTGATGCACCAGAAAAGTTTCCATTAACTGTTTGTAGAGCATTTCCATTAAGAAGTATTTTAGCGGTACCAGATCCACCATCAAAAGTACCTCCTGCATATGTAAAGTCGCTTTCAATAAAAATATTTCCTCCTGTTCCGGTGTTGAAAGTTCCTGAGTTAATTACAAGTTCACCAAAAATATCATTACCACTCGATTCGCCATTATAGGTTCCACCATTGACGGTGACAATTCCATCAATATCAATTATATTGTTTTTACCACTATTAAAAATTCCGTTAGTGATATTTAGATTTCCTTGAACAGATAGATCCTTATTTGAAGCATTATCAAAGTCTGGGCCGTTGAGGTTGAAATTTTCACAAATTACAACATCGTTATTAGCCAGCTCTTTGGTTCCTGAACCACTTAGTGTTAAATTCCGCAGCGATGTTAATCCCGACAATATATTGTAATTTCCTGAACCCGTATATTCAATGCCGCCACCTGCACATGAGAAAAATGTTAAGTAATCTCCTGCTGGAAAACTAATGCTTGATGAATTACTCACTATTTTAATATTGCCCGTACCATTTACGGTTCCTAATCGGTGATGTTCAGTTCCTTCTATAGTTAGTGTAGCCCCTGATTGAATCTCAGTTTTATATAAATTAACATCATTAACGTTAAAAGTCAATTCGTCTCCTGTTGATACAATTAGCACAGCCCCTGTTGGTGCAACACCATCGGTTGGTAGCAATTCGTTAAAAGTGTTAGCATTAGTAATATTTCCTGAGCTATTTGTAGTGTATGTGGCTACATTATTGGGGATGGCATTGTCTATTCCAGCAAAATAATCACCACTAAGGTCATTGTCAGATACTGAATTAAAGCTATATGTGACGGTTTGTGAAGCTTCGTCAACTTCACTAGTTGAATATTTATTTATTAATTCTGTAGGATTATTTTCTGATAAAATACGTGCAGCAATATAATCTGATAGGGCATATCCACCTTCAGTAATTAAGGCATCATTTTCATCATATTTTAAGATTATATCCGAAGTAAAATTAGTTAATCCATTTGAACGCAATATCCAATAATATTGTAATACATTATTAATGTCTCCGCTTGCTAGTTCATCGCTTCCATCATTAATAACCGGATGATACTCGTTTGCTGGTCGCACGATGAAACTTCCTTCTGTTGTTCCGCTTGTTTTACCTGAACTTGATAAATTAAGAGTTACAGGTGTATATTTTGACTGACCAATGGGGAAAATAAAATCAGTTGTATAATCGACTGAAAAATTCTTTTTAATACCATTGTCCTGAAAGGAACTATTGGTTTGAATCATATTTAGAAGGGTGAAAGATTCCACTTCTTCGATAATGGCGTTTGAGCCAAATTCTAAAAGACTTCCACCTATATTAAATACGCCACGTTGTAATCGTAATTTTGTGTCAATAACAAAACTATGATCGTTATTTGAAACTTTTACACCATTGCTATTATTTATGGTCATAATTCCTATATGACTTGACCCTATTGTGCTTCGTTGTAAATTTTGCTGGCTTGCACCTAAAAATTGGAGACCATAACCAGAAGAACTTATACAGGAACCATCGATGGTAACATCACCTAGTAAATTAATTGAATAAGAATCTGAATTTAAAGTTCCAGCACTTATTACTAAATTATTATTTATGCTTATGTCTTTTTCTGCCGATAAGGTTCCTGTACCTGATTTTATTAAGTTGTAAAAATCTTCTGTGCCGCTACCTGAAATGCTTTGGGCATTTTCTGAATTAAAGGTTGTTGTATTTGCACTACTTGTATAATCTCCATTATTTATTAAATTTCCACCAATTGTTACATTTAATGAATTGCCATCAAATGTGGCATCAGTACCAATGGTTAGATTGCCTGTTAAGGTTAATGGTAGTGATTCTAAAATAAGATCCAGATTATCGGTTAAACTGCCATCGGCAAATAAGGTTAAATTATTTAATGGAATACTAGAATTGATTCCAAAATTATTTTGAGCTTCTGGAGTATTTTCGTTTCCAATAGTTATAGTCGAACCAGTAACATCATTACTGGTAGGGTTCAAATATAAGGCTGCCATTGCTGGAGAACTTCCGTTTTGTCTTACTATGGTTAGTGATCCGTTTGTATATGTAAAATCACTACCATCGTTTAAAACCTCAAGCATTCCTCTGTTTGGTTCATAATCATTGATGTCTGAATTCACACCAATAATAACATTTCCACCAGTCTGGTTATAAGTTAGTACCCCTGAATTATTTGTGGTTAAGCGTCTAATTTGGGTTCCTACTTTTAGCGTTCCGCTTGCAACGAAAAGTTTTGCATTACCCGATGAGCCATATTGAATAAAGTTATCGTTAGAACTTCCATCTTCCAAATCAAGCGTTCCTCCATTGATGGTTAACAGACCATCCAAAGTTATTCCACCTTCGGTTCCAGTACAATTTAAGGTTCCAGCAGTAAGTTCTAATGCGGCTGAGCTAGGAATTGAAAATGGATTTCCAGTGGTTAAATTGATATTTATATCTGCATCATTTATTATTAGTTTACCATTTTGTAGGTCAAAGGATTTATTAGCTATTGTATTTGTTGCTCCTTTTAAGGTAAAACTTTCATTAAATGAAAAGCTATTTGTTTGATTAAGACCTTTATTAACAATAACTCTGTATAACTCTGGTTCTGCTGTTGAAGTTCTTGAGTAATAATTATCAGATGCCCCTTGTAATTCAAGTATAACTCTTTCTGTGCTATTTGAGTTCCATAAATCAATGGCATGCGAGTTATCTGAGCCATGCAAAAGATTACCTTTTAAAATTATTTTATGTTCCACATTGTTAGTTCCCAAAGACTGAACTTGCAAATTCCTATCTCCTAAATTACTCACTGGGTCGATTGTAAAATCAATATTTCCATTTACAGTTAAAGTTATTGCCATTGCTTGACTTGGTAATTCAACGGTTCCTCCCAACCAAGTGCCGATTACTAAATTACCTTGAATGGTAGCATCTTGCATGAATTTAACCGTACCATTTCCTTGGATAATTACATTTGCGTTGGTTGAAATTTCCTGATCGATGGTGTAAGTAGCCGATTCCATCATTAAATTGGGGATTGGTGTTGGAATTGCATTTAATGTGTTGTTACCTCCAAAGTATAAGAAGTATGAATCCTGATTGCTTCCAAAATCACCAAAATCGCCATTAACTATTGGAGCAGCAGGAGCATTAAACGAAATCATTCCAGTTCCAGAAACGGTGCCTAAATTAAAAGTTCCCGCAATTAAAAATTGGAGTCTTGCTACATCTTCAGATCCTGCATCAGGGTAAGTGTCATAATCATGACTGAACTTTACAATTCCTATGTCAGGAATAGCTGCTTGCACATTTACTCTGTTTCCATCTTGAATAATAATAATGCTACCAGCTACTGGTACCTCTTGGGTTCCATTACCAGTTGGGTCATTTTTCGACCATGTTGCGGCAGTATTAAAATTACCGGCTTGGCGAGAATAATAAACATCAGGTGCTCCAGCAAAACGGCTAGGGTTTCCTGCTGTATAGCTTGCTTCTTCTAAAATAAATCCATCGTTAAAAGTAATTTCATTGCTTGTTTTGTTATACCCGTTTTCTGTTGATTGAGAATATGGGTCAATATCTAATACTTTTCCTGCTTTAAAATTATTAACATTACCACCATCTTCATCCGATGCATCATGGGTGAATATATAAGATGAAATTGTTGGTAACTCTGTAAAATCTGAGTATTGAACTTTCCAATAATATGATAAAATATCTCCACCATTTCCAATAGTCATTGGAAGCTGTGCATCGGCAACTGAAATATTAATATATCCATCATCACTGAAATTTGATAGGGTTGCAACAGCTGGTGTATATCTTATGGTTGCATTAGCATCAGTACCCAAAGGCAAGGTAATTGTTTCATTGGCATCGATGTACATATTTAATCCACCATCTGATGCATTACCAGATGTTTGAATCATTTTGGAGTTATCAAAAATGCCCGAAATACTTGCATTTGATCCGAATAGAGTAAGCTTTTCTGAATTAATATCGAATATACCATCGCTAAGGGTTAAGGTTCCAGTAATATTTAAGTCTCCAGATAAATTTACATTATTCGTATTATCAATATCCATATTTTGAATGATACCGTTATCGGAGCTTAAGTTTTGCAGCGAAGAGCCATGTAAATAGATTTTTCCTGTATTGTCAAATTTACCTACTGAATCGGCAATAAAAACATCTCCATTTAGTTCTGCTGTGAATTCTCCATAATCAAAAACACCTTTTTCAAGACGGAACTCACCATTTACTTTAAATGCAGTGGCTAGTCCTTCAACGATAACAAAATTTTTATCATTCACAGTTTTGTTCACAATAACATTATTAAACAATTGTAGGGTTGGTAAGTATAAATTTGTTTGTTTTGAGCCTCCAAAGGTTGTGGTATTATTTCCGGTAGTATATGTGGCTCCCGATGAAATATTTAGGTCGCTTCCTATGCTAACGTCAAATCCATTGGCATTAAAGTCTTCATTTTCAATAACTAAATCGTTATTTAACTCAATGTTAGATAATAATTGAATATTATTGTTTTGATTGTTCCGTAAAATAAAATTATGAAAAGGAGCTGTTGTTGATATGGTTGCCGTGGCAGAAGTTCCTGAAAGATTATCTAAAATAATGGTTCCTCCAGAAACATTTATATTTGTGGGAGCGCAGGCAATTGATATTGCATTTACAGCCCCATTCGAAAGATCATTTAAATGAATGGTGCCACCTTCCATAGTAAATCCACCCAATTCGGCACTTAAATCAAATATTGCAGCATCGGTTCTATTGTTTGTTAAATAAAAATCGCCACCAGTATGGGTGTAATTCATTTTTGCTGTGGCAGAACTGGCTGCACCGCTAATTCTAAATTGAGAGGCGTAAACTTCACCACCGTTAATTTCCAATGAATTGGCTGATGATTCTGCACGATAAACAATACCATGTGAGTACGAAGTATGGAAGGTTCCTTTATTTATTTTCAATAAACCGTATAAATAGATTCCTTGGGTTCCATCTCCATCATTAATACCATTAGAACTAGAGTAGGATAATCCTGAATAATCAATGGCATTATGAACATCAACTATTGAGGATACTGCGGTTACAGAAACAAAAACATTGTCGCCATTAAGAATAAGTGCAGCATTTGCACCAATGCTGTAATCTCTGGTTCCTTCAACTAAAGTTGGAATATTTATATAACCCTCTAGGGTTAATTTACCAGCCTTAATCCATAAAGATTTTCTGTTTTCAGGATTTTGCTCATCTGTTATATCCCACTCTGCATTATTATCACCAAATAAAGAGAAATAGCTTTTGTTGGTGGCATTTATTGTTAAGCCATAGGTTTGATTACTTCCTTTATCAATAACTAAATAATACAAATCAGTAGTTCCTTCGCAATAAAATGTATTGTTTGAGGCTCCACTAAAAACAAGTGAAACGGCTCCATTGCTTGTTCTTGTAATATAATCAGGACTAGTTTCGTTCGTTAATCGCATACTTCCTTGATTTGTAAAATCGCCTAAAACGGTGAAAACATGAAAGTATTTGTGATAATTTCCATATCCACTTGAAGCTACAGCATCGGTTGCATTTGCAGTTCCAACTGAAATTGAACCTGTACTTTCAATAGTAACATTCCCTGAAACTGCCAGATTTAATGTAGTGCTTGATGAATTATCATTAATTTTAAAATCGCCATTTTCAACAATTAAATTATTGTTAATTGTGTAATCAGCTAATAAAGTAGCGGACCCACTTGATAAGTTTATAGATAAATTGTTAAAAGTTCTTTCTTGATTTAATTTTATTCCATCGCCATATATTTCTACTGTTCCACCATTTTCAGCATCTGTAAAATTGGTGGCTGTTGCACTCGGAAAATTATCTTCAGCACCAGTTCCAGGGTCATAGCCTGACATTAAAATAGTTCCATCTCCATTAATAACATTAAAATTATGATCATGCGAAGAGCTAAGGTCTAATGCTCCGTATATATCTAATTTACTAATTTCTATTTCATTGTTAGACGACAGAATGGTAATTTTCTTACCCGATGGAATGGCAACATAATCTGTGGCTGAAGGAATTTGAGAATTAGAATTCACATACAAAGGATTGCTTGCTCCATCAAGAGTCCATGAACTTGCATCGCTCCAATTACCTAATGTTGAATAGGCGTACCATGTTTTTGGTGGAATTGGTGGAGTCTCTGAAAATTCATTAATTCTAAAATTATCAAAAGCTACCCCATCGTCATTTCCACTGCCATTTGTTCCGAATAGCATTTTAAACTTTACGTTGGCATTATTTTCAAGTTCCGCAGGTAATTCTAATGATGCCGTTTGCCAAGCTAAATTATCTCCTGTCCAACCGTCGGTATTATTGGCAATTCCATCAATATCAGCATCATTATACCAATTTGTGCCTTGTCCAACAGCTCCTAGTGCCGCCCAACTTGTTCCATTGAAATATTCAATAGTTACTCCATCATTTGCTTTGGTGTTATATCTTAAATCAAATTGTAAAACTAAGTTGCTTTTTCCAGTTAAATCAAATATACCGCTGGTAACTGTTGCATTGGTGTTACTGCTATAATTATTAAATGGAGTGTTGTGCCAATAATTTCCATCGCTTCCGCTGAATTGGGCATCGGCTGCATTATCTCTTACCCAGCCTGATGAAGAACTCCAACCTTCATTATCGGTATCAAATGTTTGAGAAAATGCACTTGTGGTATAGTATCCGGTAATTTTAAAATTGTCAAACCCAACACCATCCTTTTTTACACTTCCATCACTTGCAAATCTTACTCTAAACTGTACGGCAGAATTATCTTCCAATTCCGAAGGTAGACTTAATGATGCAGTAGTCCATGTATCATTATTTCCTGACCATCCATGAATATTGTTACCAAGAGCATCCACATCCGAATCATCATACCAATTGGTTCCATCACCAACTGAACCAAGAATATTCCAACTTGAACCGTTATAATATTCAATATTAAAACCATCCCATCTACTTTCCGAATTATAACATATATCGAGTTCTAATGTTAAATAACCATAATTTGATAAATTAATTACCTCACTTGTTACATAAACATCCATATCATCAACATAGTTATCAAAGGGATCGGTATGCCAATAGTTACCATCGCTTCCAGTAAATTTAGTGTCGGCTGTATTATCTCTTAACCAACCCGACGAGCTTGTCCAGCCTTCATCATCAGTATCAAAATTGTAAGTTGCAACCGTGTTCTGTGATTTTACAGAAACAACAAATAACAAAAGTAACACAACTAATAATGGTAACTTAAACACATTGATTGAATTTTTCATTGACGTGTTGCGACCATGTCTGACAGCAAAGTTTAAAGATTTCATAATGGATGTTTTTTTGTTTGCACTCGTAAATTCTAATTCATCTACGTAAATTAGATGATTTCGTCTGTTACTATTTTATTAAAGTTACAAAAAAATTGACGATTGATTCTTTTTTAAAGGTGAAAATAATATTGGAATTGATATATGTTTTCGTGCTGTCTAACATATATCAATGTAAATTACAGAAATACAGCCATATAGAAAAATCTACATATGTAAATAACGTAGAATCAATCTAAATTACGACCAAACAAAAACAATCGTAAAAATATGTCGTTAATGACATTAATATTAGTAATATTAAGGATATGAATAATTAATAGTATGAAAACATCCCGGAGAGATTTTATTAAGATATCAGCATTAGGGCTAGGGGCCGCTACTCTTAGTGCTTCGGTAGCAAAGGCGGCTACTAAGTCGTACTTTGGAACTGAGAGATTAAATAAGCTTATGACCCATAGAACTCCAACATACTGTGAGGTTTGTTTTTGGAAATGTGCTGGATGGACTTATACCGATGGAGCAGATAACATAAAAAAGATAATTGGTCATCCCGATGATCCACATTGTAATGGGCGTTTATGTCCTCGTGGAACCGGTGGAGTTGGCATGTATCATGATGAAGATCGCTTAAAAACTCCATTAATACGGGTTAAGGATGAAAACGGCAATCAAACTTATAGGGAGGCTACTTGGGATGAAGCCTTTGATAAGATTGCTGAAAATATGCAACGAATAGCCAAAGAACATGGACCAGAATGCATGGCACTATTTACTCATGGTTCTGGGGGTGCGTTTTGGGGACATTTATTAAAAGCATATGGATCAAAAAATATTGCAGCACCTTCGTATGCACAATGCCGTGGCCCGCGTGAGGTTGCTTGGATTGGAACTTTTGGCGAAGGTTTAGGTTCTCCTGAGCCAACCGATATTAGAGACACAAAATGTTTGGTGTTGATAGGTTCACATATTGGCGAAAATATGCACAATGGGCAGGTTCAAGAAATGAGCGATGCCATTGATAAAGATGCAACTATCATTACAGTTGATCCTCGTTTTTCAACAGCAGCGAGCCATTCCAAATACTGGTTACCAATTAAACCAGCCACTGATATTGCACTTCTTTTATCATGGATCCACGTATTAATAAAGGAAGGATGGTACGATAAAAAATATGTTGAGAAAAATACTTATGGTTTCGATCAGTTAAAAGCTCATGTAAAATCATATACTCCAGAATGGGCGTATGGTATTACCACTATAAAACCCGATGTAATTCGAAAAACAGCTCGCGAAATGTACAACGCGGCTCCTTCGGTAATTGTGCATCCCGGAAGACATGTTACCTGGTATGGTGACGATACCCAACGGTTACGTGCTGTGGCAATTTTAAATGCCTTGTTAGGAAGTTGGGGACGCAGAGGTGGATTTTATATAGGTGATGGAATTTCAATTCCTTCGTTTCCGCATCCCGAATATCCAAAACCAACAAGAACTTGGCGCGATGCGATGCCCGGCAAATTTCTTTTGGCCGATTCAGCATTGGCTAATGGCGTTTGTGATGCTACCATACCATCTATTGAAAGTGATTGTTCCATTAAAGGTTGGATAGTAAATGGTACAAATTTAATATTCACACTTCCTGATATAGAAAACACAAAAAAGGCTTTACAAAATCTCGAGTTTTTGGTGGTAGTTGACACCATGCCAATGGAAATTACTGGCTATGCCGATGTGGTATTGCCTGAATGTACGTATTTAGAAAGATACGATAGCATTCGTACTTCAAAGCATCGGGAGCCAACCATAGCATTACGAGCACCTGCCGTTGAACCAAAATATAACTCAAAACCCGGTTGGTGGATGGCAAAAGAGCTGGGACATAAATTAGGATTAGATGATTTTTTTAAATACGATCATATAGAGGAAGTTTTAGATTGGCAACTCAAGAAAGTAGGTAGTTCATTGGAAGAAATGAAAAGAATTGGTGTTAAAAAATTAGAGAGAGATGCTTATATTCCTTTATATTTCAATGAGAATGAAGATATAGGATTTTTTACCAATACGGGCAAAATTGAATTGTATTCAACCTCTTTTGCAGAGGAAGGTTTTGATCCTATGCCAAAATACACGGCGCATCCAGAGCCTCCTGAAGGTTATTACCGTTTAAATTATGGAAGAGCTCCGATGCATACTTTTAGTCGTACCGCAAACAATCCGAATTTAACCGATTTAATGGATGAAAATTCAGTTTGGGTGAATCCAAAAGTGGCCAAGCTTTGGGGCTTAAAAAATGATCAGCGTGTATGGCTTGAAAATCAGGATGGCATAGTTTCGTCATTTTCTATTAAAGTTCGTATAACTGAACGCATTCGTTGGGATTCAGTATATATGGTACATGGTTTTGGCCATAAAAACGAGAAGCTAACCAGAGCCCATGGAAAGGGAGCTAGTGATTCGGAATTAATATCAAATGTAATGGTCGATCCTATAATGGGAGGTACCGGTATGCGTGGAAATTTTGTTACTTTTCATGTTGATAAACCAGAGAAAGGAGGGCTGTTATGAGATATGCAATGGCTATTGATACAAAAAAATGTGTAGGTTGCAGCGATTGCGTTGTCGCTTGTCAAACCGAAAATGATGTGCCTATTGGATATTGTCGCGATTGGGTAGTTGAACTAACCACCGGAACCTATCCTCAATTGGAAACTGAAATACGTTCAGAACGTTGCAATCATTGTGATAATTCGCCTTGTGTGCGCTGCTGTCCTACGGGAGCCAGTCATTATGGCGAAGGTGGAATTGTTTTAGTAACCAAAAATAAATGTATAGGTTGTTCAGCCTGTATTGAATCTTGTCCTTATGATGCCAGATTTACGCATCCCGATGGTTATGTTGATAAATGTACTTTCTGTTTACACCGTGTAAAAAAAGGAATGGAACCAGCTTGTGTGGCAGTTTGCCCAACAAAATGCATGTATTTTGGCGATTTAGATGATCCCAATAGTCCGGTTTCAAAGGTACTGAAAACAAGAAAATACAAAGTGTTAGCTCCTGAAGCAGGAACTAAACCAAATGTTTATTATTTAATATAAAAGATGCAAGATATTAGTATCAAGTATCAAGAAGGAAAATATTGCTTAATAGCTAAATGTAATCTTGATACTTGAATCTTTTTTACTTGATACTAATTACTTAATACTTGATACTATAAAAAATGAAAGAAGAATTAATTATTAGCGGAAGAATGAATCCTAAAATTGACCCGGTACTTCATGCCTGGGGCTGGGAGATTCCAACCTATTTATTTCTTGGTGGTTTAGCCGCAGGATTGCTTTTTTTTGCCGGATTATATTATTTATTGGGTAAAGAAAAAGTGTATTCGGTAGCCGTAAGAAAAGCACCTGTTTTAATACCTATTATTTTAGTAGTGGGTTTACTCGCCTTGTTTATTGATTTGCATCACAAGCCTTACTTTTGGAGACTTTATACTACCATAAAAATTCAATCGCCCATGAGTTGGGGAGCTTGGACATTAATGGCTGTAACTCCATTATCAATGGTTTGGGCGGCAATTAATATACGAGAATGGTTCCCAAATTGGGATTTGAAATATACTTGGATTAAAGATATTGAAGAATTCATTACAGGATATAAAAAATACATGGCATGGGCTATGGTATTGTTTGGTGTTATTTTAGGTATCTATACCGGAATATTACTATCGGCATTTAATGCGCGTCCTCTTTGGAATACTTCAATTTTAGGACCTTTGTTTTTAGCTTCAGGACTCTCAGCTGGATCGGCTGTAATTATGCTGTTATCAAAGAATCATAATGAGCGAAAAGTATTTGCTAGAATAGACTTGATATTAATTGGTATAGAATTATTCTTTATCGTTCATATGTTCATGGGATTTCAGGCAAGTACGCAAGTTCAGATTGATGCATCACATATATTTCTGGGGGGTGAATTAACTGCAGCATTTTGGATTTTTGTAGTTGTTTTAGGAATGCTTGTTCCCGCGGCACTTGAAGTTATGGAATTGAGAAAAATAAAAGTGCCTGTAATCATTCCGGTGGTTTTAATTTTATTTGGCAGCTTTATGTTGCGATGGTTAATAACCTATGGGGGACAATTAAGCAGGTACCTGTACTAACACAATTGATAAATATAATAAATCTCAATACTTTTTTTATACTAAAATACTTGATACTTAATACTAATTGCTTGATACTTAATACTAAAATACTTAATACTTGATACTAATTTTTTGATACTTATAACTTGACACTAAATACTATTTAAAATATGAAAAAGAATAAATACATAAATCCATATCTCGGAGGCGTATTGCTGGGATTAGTTTTATTGGCTTCTAATTTTATTTCAGGAAGAGGATTAGGTGCTAGTGGAGCCTTAAAAAGTGTGGTTGTACAGGGTGTAAATATCATTACTCCAGATCATGCTGAAAACGCTGTATTCTATAAAGAATATAACGATGCACACAAGAAAGGACCAATGAAATCGTGGTTGGTATTTGAAATGCTGGGTGTTGTGGTTGGTGCCTTTGTTAGTGGAGCATTAGCCGGAAGACTTAAATTTAAAGTGGAACATTCTCCAAAAATTACGTCAAAACGACGATTGGTTTTTGCTTTAATGGGAGGGGTTCTTTTTGGTTTTGGTTCACAATTAGGAAGAGGTTGTACTTCTGGCTCTGCATTGAGTGGAATGGCCGTGCTTTCAGTTGGAGGAATTATTACCATGGCTGCAATATTTGGTACAGGCTATGCTTTAGCTTATTTCTTCCGTAAAAATTGGATCTAAATTAGTCAGCAGTTCTCAGTCTCCAAGTCCACAGTCTCTATAAATAGGCTGCCAACTGAAGACTGAAGACTTGAAAATAGAAAGTAGAATAGATTAGAATAAAGGAAAAGATAATTATTAATACAATGATAAAATAAGAAAATATGGGACCTTTAATAGTTAATGAAATAATATCGTCGAGTGTTAACTTTTTGATGGCTTTTTTAATAGGAATAGGTTTTGGTTTTGTGCTTGAATCAAGTGGATTCTCGTCTAGCAGAAAACTGGCCGGAGTATTCTATGGCTACGATACAGTAGTGTTAAAAGTATTTTTTACCGCCGCAATTACCGCTGCCATCGGATTGTTGTTTTTTAGCCTTTTTGGTTGGATCGATTTAAGCCTAGTTTATGTGAATCCAACATTTTTGCCATCGGCAATAGCCGGAGGCGTAATTATGGGAGCAGGGTTTATTATGGGTGGTTTTTGTCCAGGTACTAGTGTTTGTGCAGCAGTAATTGGAAAAATTGATGCCATGGTTTTTATTGGCGGTATTATTCTTGGAATTATTGTTTTTGCTGAAGGCTATCCTTTATGGGAAAGTTTCTATAAAAGTGGATTCATGGGCACACCAAGAATGAGCGATTGGTTAGGTTGGTCGCAAGGAGTTTTTGCATTTGTTATGGTGCTTGCGGCATTTGCCATGTTTTTTATTGGTGAGTGGGCTGAAAAAAAATTTCCACAAAAAGAATATTAAATCTTACCTAAGTTGAGCGATTTGAATAAAATGAAAAGCGCTATACTTAGAGTTAACCCCGACCTAGAAATTGTTGGTTTTCACAATTTGAGTGAAATGAAAAATTTGAAAACCTTACAATAACTCAGTCGATTGAGCAGAATAGCGATAGCTAATCGCTCAATTTGGGTCTTAGTTAAAAACACTATAAATTTTGTTAAAATGAAAGATTTCTTTAAAAATATTAAACCACGAATAATTCTCGCAATAGGTATTATTCCCCTAGCTTTAATGCTTGCTTTTGTGCCTGAAAATAGAACAGTTCCTTATAAACTTACTATTGAAGAATTAGTTAACCAGATAACCGAAGGTGCACAATACTTTACTGCCGACCAAATTGCCGATTACATTGTGCAAAAAGATCCATCGATTCAATTAATTGATGTTCGCTCAAGCGATGAGTTTGATTCGTATCATTTGCCCGGAGCAATAAATATTCCTTTGTCAGATATTCTTTCGGAAGATTTGGAGGGCTATCTTGATCAGGATGTGAAGAACAATGTATTTTACAGCAATGGTACTGTTAATGCCAACCAAGCATGGATTATTTGTAAGCAGCGTGGATTTAAAAATAATTATGTATTGCAAGGAGGACTTAATTATTGGGCCGAAAATATTATCAATCCTCAAAAGCCTGACGACATTGCGCCAAGCGACGAATTTGCCAAGTACGATTTCAGAAAAGCAATGAGCGCCGCTTTAGGAGGAGGTACACTAGAAACAAAAACAGAAGAAGTACAAACTAATGCTGCATTGCCAGCTATAACAAAAAAGAAAAAGAAGAAAAAAGCTGCTGGAGGCTGCTAATAGCTAAAAGTACTTAATGCATAAATTTTTATAGACCTGCTTGGATTAAATGCCTTTCAGGTCTTGTTTTTGCAATAGTGCTATTTAGTTGGTTTGCTTGCTAAGCATCTCCAAGATGCTAAGTAACTTACATTAAACTAATTTTCATTCATTGTCAAGAAAGGCTTCCATTAAGTTTTATTTTTTCATTTAATTTTATATGGTTATCCCTATGTCAACCTAAATTAAAAAATTAGAAAAGGTGGTTTAAAAAAGTCGGTTAATACATTCAGACAATTAATTGCCTGTAAGGCATATTTATTTCAGCCGGAGGCATCGCCTCCGGTATTGAACATGTGAAAAATCGTTGCAGAAATATTAATGATAATTGATACCCAAATTGAGCGATTCTCGCTCACGATTTAGTTCTTGTAAGTATTTCACTG
>JAEINW010000033.1 GCA_016342715.1 Salinivirgaceae bacterium
CGATTTTAATACTGTTAAGTTTTAGTTGTGCTAAAAAACACAATAACTATACAAAGAAAATTCAATCAGATTTAGATAGAGAATTAGCAGAAAATAATTCAGGTATTTTGGTAAATGTAAATTCTTTGGATAAGGATTTTATATGGAGTGGGGCATCTGGTTTGTCTGATAAAGAAGCTAAAACAAAATTACTACCTGATCAAACGTTCCGAATTGCAAGTGTAACCAAAACATTTGTTGCAGCAACTATTCTTCGATTATGGGAAGATAATAAAATTAGTCTTGATGACCCTATAACTAAGTTTGTTTCAGAAAAACATATTAATATCCTAAAAAATGGTGGATACAAAGTTGATAAGATATTAATAAAACATCTACTAACTCACTCAAGTGGTCTTTCCGAGCATACAAACTCATACAAGTTTGAAGTTGCTTTTCTGAAAACAAAACATGTATGGTCACGTACAGAGCAAATTAGCGATTTGATTATATATTCTAATCCTGTTGGAGATGTTGGTGAAAAGTTTAGTTATTCAGATACAGGATATATTTTACTGGGTGAAATTATAGAAAATGTTACAGGAAAATCTATGGGTGACGCAATATTGGAACAATTAGATCTTAAGAAGCTAGGTATAAAAGATACTTATATGGAAGATTTTAATGGTGATTTTTCAGGCAGAAGAATTCATCAGTATCAAGATAAATCAGACACTTACTACTTTCACCCTTCAATGGATTATTATGGAGGTGGAGGATTGCTATCAACCACAGCTGATTTGAGTTGTTTTTTTCAAAATCTTTTTAATCATAAAATATTTCACAACAGAAATACATTAGACACAATGTTGACTCCTATAGTGTACAATGCAGAACAACCATTGGATTACAGGATGGGGGTTTGGAAAATTGATATTGAAGGAAAAATTGCATATACTCATTCAGGTTTTTGGGGTACACAGGTAATATATATACCTGAAATAAGAACAGCAATTGCAACAAATTACAGTCAACATTGGACTCAAAAAGGAATTGCTCCAATAATTCCTAAAATTCTTAAAACAATCACACAAAGCAATTAATTTAAAGTGAATTTATTGATTAATAAAACACCAAACACACAACGCAACTATAAGTCATACCGGCTAAATTGTATGTTTTAATAGCAATTGTACTTGTGGGGGCGCAAAATTTCAGTTTGCTTAACGGTGTTTTATTTATAATTTAGTAAGCAAAATAAAATTTAGCTATGTGGCATGCCAAAACATTATTATTTATCAAGTCAGTATGCCTAGCAGCTTCAAAGTTAGCGGTTATTATACCCAGAAACCATACTATTATAACAACTTTTAAATTATTTATTATATGAAATATCCATGCAATAAAGCTTGCCCAAAGCAGAAATGTTTCTCGCTAGCTATCGGGGTGGATATTCCCCCGACTTATCGGGGCAGGCTATCTAACCATTAAAAATAAATTACAAACAGATGAAAACATGCAATAATTGTCTCCTTGATGAAAAATATCCACAAATATCATTCAATGATAATGATATTTGTTCATTGTGTTATTCCGATAAGAAATTTAAACCAATTGGAGAAGACCAACTCTTAAATATATTTCAGTCAGCTAGAAACAAAAATGCACAATACGATGCACTCGTTCCTTTAAGCGGAGGAAAAGACAGTACTTATATTTTACATTTAGCTGTTAATGTATACAAGCTAAATATACTGGCTATGACTTATGATAATGGCTTGTTTAGTCAGCTTGCCTTAGACAATATTGATAGAGCTATAAAAATTACCGGAGTAAAACACATTTTTTGTAAACCCGACTTTGAAATTCAAAAAATGGTTTACCAAAATATGTTAAAATATACCGGAGATATTTGTGGTGCATGTGATATTGCAACCAAAGCTAATGTATTAAAAGTTGCCAAGGATTATTCGACTCCTATTATTTTATATGGTACGTCACCTTTAGAAAATGACTCATTCGTACCTGATTCTATACAAGATATTTCAAGGTTTAAGCACATTATGAGCTTGTCTAATAATCTTACAAAAAAACAGATAAACGATTTTCTGATTTTCCCAAAGCTAAATCTCTTCCTGCAATCTCTTTATAAAAAAACCGGAAAGTTTAGCAAAGAAGTAAGACCCCTATTTTTTATTGAAAATCCCTCAGACAAGGAGATGGGAGAAATTATAAAAAAAGAGTTAGGCTGGCAAGATGAACCCGACAAGGAATACTCTAAACATCTTGATTGTATTGCAGAGCCATTAACCAACTATTTACGCAATAATATTTATGGATATGAGCGTAGAAAATGCCAATATAGCAATATGATAAGGTCGAATGAAATTACCAGAGAAAAAGCGATTAATTTATTTAATGCGGACAAAGTAGATGAAAAACCATCCAATTACACTGAAGTATTAAAGCATTTGGAACTAACTGAAAAAGATATTGAAGAAGCTCTTTCGTATAAACCACTGTTATATGAAAAGAATACCTCTAAAATTAATCGCTTATATATTTATGTAATAAAAAAAATACGAAACGCTAATAAATAGGACTTTAAGCGGTTTACATTCCGAAAGCTTTCGGAACAGCATTGAGTTCCTGTTGAATTAAACTTCGACAGGAACTCAATGCATCGCAGCTTGGTTAATTATGTTTTTTCTCCTATATACTTTGTAACGAGTTTGAGTATTTTTCACTAATAAATTCAAGGGTTTGCGCTTTTGAATTTAGTGTCGCTGAGAACAGATATAAGTTTGCTTATGAACCAGCGTGAAAATTTACTAGTAATCAAAAACCACACTAGGTTTATTACAATCGTTGCCTTGAAAACAATGGCACGATGAGATAGAAGTAACATTATTTACTGGGTTCTTTGAAATATTTGACTGGATTTTACTCTTTATTAGAATACCCTTCACCCCTTTAAATTTTCAATCATATTATTAATTTCATAATATGATTTTTATCACAATATCATAATCTGTAACTCTATTGGTGATCAATAATTTTTCATACATTTGCAGCCCCAATTTTTAAATGATTAATAATAAGTGGGATAATTAATTTAAATAGAAAATCAGTTAATTAATGAGATTATTTAGTAGGATAAGGACGCAAACAAAAATCATGATATTATTGATTTTAACCATAAGTGTGTGTGTTTGTGTTTTATAGGATATCAATATATAAAAAGTCATCAGAAAAGCATATTTATTAAGGCTAATAAGGAGTCAAAAACACAGGTCATCAATAATATACTAAAATTTAAGACAAATAGTTATTTTGGTGCGGTAAATGATAATGCATGCTGGGATGAGATAATTGAATATGTAGAGCATCCCACGGAAGAGTGGCAAATGTAAATATTTCTACTATTAAGTCGTACGGCTTTTCTAACACTTGGATTCTTGACGAAGACTTTAATATGGTCTATTCAGTTTTCGATTCCACTGATTTTAATTCTGATTTAGAAATATCAATGGAAACATGGGCAAATGCCTTTAAGGATAAAGGTACGTGTCACTTTTACCTGAATGTAAGAGATTCTATTTTAGAGATTTTTGACGAAACCATTGTTCCCTCTGTAGATTATGAGCACAAAACGACAGCACAGGGTTATTTTTTGGCTGCAAAGTTTTGGAATAAGGATTTTATTTATCAAATGGAAGCTGAAATGGGTTTTTCCATCAGCTTTAGGTTACCCAATGACACCTTAAATATTGAGAATAAGGATGATTCAAAGATTTCTGTCTCAAAGGTGTTAAAAGATGTCTTAGGCAACGATATTATGATTGTTGATTTTACAAGTAATGACCAAATGGCGAAGGATTTATCATCGACCAATAAACTCTCTTACGTACTTATTACATTACTTTTTATTACCCTGTTCATCTTCTTTTTTGCAGTGCGCTGCTGGATATCCATACCGCTAACCCATATTACTGACAGTCTTAATAATGGAAACTCAATCTCTGTGGCTGCTCTTGAAGGAAAAAAGGATGAGTTTGGAGAAATTGCGAGACTAATTGAGCGGTTTTTTGAACAAAAAAAACATCTCGCAGTTGAGATTGTCGAAAGAATTGAGTCCAGTAAAAAGCACCAAGTACCCTAACATCCAGAGCAGCAATGAGCTACGAAAGTTGCGGAGCCTAGTGGAGTAATTATCGAAATACATAAGTTTTGCATAATTTAGTAAGTGTTTTTAATGAGATATATCATATTTAAGAGAATTGCATTGCAGATCACATTAATGTTTCGTTTACTTAACTTGGCTCGGTAAAAAATATTGTGTGATTGTAATAAGCAAGAAAGTGATTATTAAATTAATTTAATGAGAATAAAAGACATTATAATATATTTTTCAATTATTGTTGTCCTAATTTTTAATCAAAAAAATATTGAAGCAAATCAGGTTTATGATTCTGTAGATGTACGTTTGCAACTTATTACTGACAACCAGGCAAAAATTGATTATTTGCTTAATCTTTCTATTATTTTTCAACAAATTGATATTGAAAAGGCATTTGAAAGCCTGGAAAAAGCACAATTTTTGGTTGACAAGATGGATTATGATCTGCCGCAAGCAAATATTTTTACTGCTAAAGGTGTTCTTTATAAAAACAGATCTGATTATCCGCGAGCTATGGATATGTTTTTAAAGGCAATAATTAATTATGAGGAATATTTAACTGATAACAAGTCAGATTCCATTGCAAGACTTGAGTATGGGAATTGCCTTAATTATATGGGAGAGGTTTATTTTAGTCTAGGAAGAAAGGATAAAGCAATGGAATATCTGCAATCAAGCATTGTAATTTATAAGCAACTTGACAATAAGAAACGTCTGGCCTTTGGGCTTAGAAATTTGGGAGGAATTTATTTCAGCAATAAAATGTTTATTAAAGCACTCGAAATTTATCTTGAGGCATTAAAATACTATCAGGAATTAGGAGTTGAAGAAGGACTTCCAAGTTTGTATTCAAATATTGGAGCGGCCTATTTTACCAGCGATCAACTTGAACTAAGTATTGATTACTTTAATATTGCAGAACATAAATATTTGAAGGCTATGGAGCATGATTCATGCAATACAAATTGGAACAAAGGTATCTCATTGGTATATTTCAATAAAGCTTGTTATTACAATGTATTACACAACCAAAAGGCTTACGAACAATATCTTCTTAAATCACTTAATATATTAGATAGTATTTATGCTCCCAAGGAATCATGTGCTCCCGCTTTAAATTTACACCAACTTTATGGTACAAAAGGTGACTATAAAAAAGCCTATAACTATTTGCTATTGTATCAAAGTATTCAAGATAGTTTGTACAACATTAAAAAAACCAATAAAATTAGCCAACTCGAAAAGCAATATGAATTCACAAAAGTGCAGCAGGATTTTGAACTTGAGAAAAGGAAAGTAGAATTAGTATATTGGATGGCATTAAGTATTATGCTGTTTGTGTTAATAGTTATTATACTTTTTTTTAATCAACTAAAGGGAAAAAATCGTAAAGTTAAAATTGAAAAAGAGAAACTTGCAATGGACGAAATTATTCTTAAATCGCAAATAAAACTGAAGGAAAACAAACTTAAGTTAAAGGAGAAAGAATTGAAGAGTTTAGCTTTTCAAATTGTAGAAAAAGATAATAGCATTAATGGTTTACAAGAGGGGGTAAACAAAATGAATACCTACCTGATTAATGAAGTAAATCATGAAAAAATATCCGATATTTGGAAGAAGGCATGTAAATCGATGAAAATAGATAGTGATCGGCGTAAATTTCTGTTGGGAATGGAATATATTTCAAAAGATTTGTTTAGAAAACTTGAGCGTGATTTTCATGGCCTAACAAAACGAGAGCTACATATTGCAGCACTTGTAAAGCAGGAATTTACGGCAAAGGAAATAGCTGTTTTATTTAACATTTCGCATAAAAGCGCACAAACTGGAAAATATCGACTTAAAAAGCGTTTGAATTTGTTGTCGGATCAAAGTCTTGAAGAGTTTCTAAAGAAGTATTAGCACAATACCGCCTTCTTTTTTTACATTATTTCAACGGCTGATATTATTGTTATTATTAGCCTGAACTCGATGTAATAAATATTCTTAATAATCTGATAATGTTGTGCATGTAAATTATTGCAAATGTATATAAAGTAATAAGACACAAGAACACCAAAGCCCTCAACGTAAGTAATCAAGAAAAATGGCAGCATATTTATCTTAAATCTTGATGCCTGTCTGCCGACAAAGCAGGCTTATTACTTGATGCTAAATATTACAATAACTAGTAGTTGAATATTAATAACTTATAAAGTTACTTATTTCGAACTGACTTTATTTATTGATTGATAAAAAAAAGGCTATCTCGTTTTTGAGATAGCCTTTTTTGAAAAAGTACGGCTTTGTTATCTTAATATTTGAACCTTTTTATTAATGGTTCTGTTACTGGTTTGAACCTGAATAAAATACATACCGTTGATTAAATTATCGGTATTAATTTCTATTTTGTTTTTATTACAATTAATATTCTTAACAATTTGTCCCGCAACATTAATCAATTTCACATTTGTCATTACTGATTCGGAATTAACATTCAGATTGTTAGAACTCAATGGATTTGGGTATACTCCTAAATTATTGTCGATTATATTTTCTTCAACACCTACACTAGAGCCTGTAGTAAATTCAAGAATAACAATATCATTACTTTCCAGATTTCCCTGATTGTACGACAATGGATTTTCAGCCACAAGTCCGGTTGATAATCCGGCATCTGTTTTTGCCTGTGTGATAAGCAGTAATCTGTTGTCTGATCTTTTGGCAAAACCATAACCCCATCCAAAATCATCACCACCATAGACTGTTGACCAGTCAATGTTTTTGTTTTTATCAAATCTCGACCAGAACATAACTCTTACGCCTGCAGCAAAAGAGGTTTGATTAAAGGCTCCTTCAAGTTCTTTAATTTGAAAGTTTTGCGATGAAGTAGCACCACAAAGCCACATATTTCCTTGATTATCGAAACTTATTCCTGTGGCTAGGTCGCCGTCATCGCCTCCGTAATAGGTAGCCCAGTTTAAAGCTTTGTTTTCATCAAACCTTAAAATAAAAGCATCAGATACATAAGGTATTAATTCATTGTTTATTTCAGCGCAGTTAAATGCACCGGCTAATTCTACCGTATTCATATCGCCCGATTCTGTAGCACCTACAACATAAAAGTTGTTTTCGGCATCCCATCCCATACTTCTTGCATCATCGGCTCTGGTACCTCCATAAAAGGTTGACCATATTAGGCTGCGGTTTTCATCAAACTCAAGAATTACGGCCTGATTGTAATCTCCGCTGGTGTAGGTGGGATTGTTGTAAGCACCTGTCTTTGCTACCATAGGAAAATCAGATGAACTTGAATATCCTACAAGCATTAGGTGGTTATTATTGTCAAATTTTAGCATTGGTAATTGATCGGTATCGTTTCCGCCAAAAAATGTTGACCATGCTAGTTGATCATTTTCGTCAAATTTCATTAAAATACCATCGTTCATACCACCATGGAATGAAGCTTCATTGTAGGCTCCTTCTAAATTTACAACTGGAAAATCTGTTGAACTTGTTAATCCCAATATAAATAATTCATTGTTTGCATCAACTTCAATGTCAGATAAATAGTCCCATTCGGCTCCTCCAATAAAGGTTGACCATAAAAGTTCACCATCGGCATTAACCTTAGTAATAAAACCATTATTTCCACCTTCTATCGTTGCGTGATTATAAGCTCCGTCAAGGCTTTTAATAGGGAAGTCGGTTGACTTTGTAGCACCACAAATATAAATTTCATTAGTACTATTATTAATGGCGATTCCTCCATCATTGTCATCATTGTCAATTCCACCAAATATGGTTGACCATAAAAGTTTTCCTATTGCATCAAATTTTACAATAAAAGTATCAAAACTACCCATATACGAACCACTCCCGGTAAGTCCTGGAAGGTTTGTTGAGCGTGTAAGTCCATAGATGTAAAGGTTGTCTTCGTCATCTACTACCATATCGTTAAAATACTCTGTTTCTGATCCACCATAATTGGTTGACCATATTACTACCGGAGGGTCGATAGTTAAGGTTTGCTTAGTGTTGTAATTTTCGATATTAAAAGCAATAGTATTATTTTGCAGCTCGTATTTTGACGAAATAATATTTTTTTTAATGCCTTGATACGAAAGAAGTGTTCCTTCTTTTATGCTTCCTAATGAAGTTTCAATGCTTAGCATCGTTTCTTCATTGTTCAAGTTTATTTGTGCTCCATCATAAACCATTTTGATGGCTTCAGGGCTTGCACCCGGGTGTACAACAAAATCGTATTTCATGGCAAATTCACTAGCCTCTTCAATATATAAAACCCAGTCGATGCCAGGGTAAATATTTGCAATTGTTATTTCCTTAAATGTTTTGATGTTTTTTATGCCATCTAAATTACTTGCATTGTAAAAAACACTCTTTGTAGTACTTGATTCTTTTGATGTAATGATATTCTTTTTTTGAATAGACGCACCATCTAAAATCATATTCGTACGATGATAGTTTATTTTAGAATTTAGGATTTTGCCATCTTTTAATTCACGGCCATTAAGGATACGGTTATTAATTTCTTCACCATTTTCCGAAAAAACGTAACTTAATCCGGTTGATGTAATAAATATATCCATATTTTTTATGGAACACGAATACAATACATCGGGAATTGAATTACCATTTTCGTCGGTAATCTGTCCTTTGTTTTCTGTAAAACCAATTAGTTGATTTTGTGCCATCAACAAGTGACCTTTTTTCTCCAGCACAGTTGCGTTTGTATTAATAACAAAACAACTTATTAATAACATTAGTATAAGGTACTTTTTACTCATAATTATTATTTTTAGTGATTATTATTATTGAGAACAATTTTAATTATTTAATTGCTAAGGATGATTTATTTTACATACTACATAGATACTACATAAGTAATTACACAAATGCAACTTGCACTATATTAGAATATTATAATAATTCAACAGGAGAGAGTGTGAAGTAAAATATTTATAGTGATTCATTTGTGGAGTCTGTGTTTTTAATGGAAATAATATAGAATCAAATGTTGATATTTTGCTTACTGCTATAAATTTGGATTATGTAAAATTCATAGAATTAAGACAAGTTAATATGCAAACAATCCTTTAAAAAATATGGAAAAATATTAAAGTTGACTATCGCCGAGGCAAGCCTGCGAGATACCTACCGGAAAGTAGGTTTCGCCAACTTTATTTCAGCATATACTGAAACTCCTGCCTGCCGGCCAAACAAATTTTCTTTATGAACCCCTCTCCCGACCAATGTCAGGGTCTCTCCCCTAAAATTCAGGGAATAAAAAGTGGACCCCCAAGCCGCCTCACACTGATCGTATTATTCCCTTAAGGCAACAAAAGGGCGTGTGCAGGCAAAGGAAATACGCTAGTTTTCTTAGAGTAGACTTCCCTACACTATCCAGTCAAAAACAGCAAATTTTATAATGAATTAATCATTGTATCTTACAAATAAAAATGCTTATTTTATTGTGTTTTTATCAAAAAAAACTTTTTATTTTTTAGTAAGCATTTATGATAATTTCGGCAAAAATAAATTTCTTTCTTAAACATTTTCTTTTTTTAAGTATTCTTATTTCGCTTGAAAGTTTTTCTTTTAAACCTAACGATTTTAATAAAAAAGATAATTCAGTATTGTGCGATTCAGGAAATATAAAGACAAGTATTTTAAACTACGAAAAAGCCCTAGAAAACCACAGACAAACCAAAGATTTAGAGGGCATTGCAGCGGCCATGTGCGGTCTTGGCAAAGTGTATTCTGATAAAGGTGACTTTGAAAATGCACTTGAATATTTTCTCAAAAGCCTTACCATTGAGAAAGAACTAAATAACCACAAAAACATAGCCGATCTTTATGAAAAAATTGCTGGTGTTTATAATCGATCAGGAAATTCAAGAAAAGCCTTGGAAAACTTCGAAAAAGCATTGAAAATTTATTCTAAACTAGAAAACAGGGAGGAAATAGCAAATGCTTTTAATCACATAGGACTTATTTACTCGAATTGGGAAAAATATGAAAAAGCATTAAATTATTTCCATAAATCATTAGAAATAAAAGAGATTCTTGGAAATAAAATTGGCGTAGCAAATTGCTATAACAACATGGCATACATATACTACCGATGGGGAGATTTTACACAAGCTCTGGAATACAACATGAAATCGTTAAAAATTTACGAACAATTAAATAACGAAAGAAAAAAAACAGATGTAATTAATAATATTGGTTTAATTTATATTGAGACCAAAGAATATGACAACGCATTAAAATTTATTCTTAAATCATTGGAATTAGAAAAAAAACTTAATAATAAATTAGGAGTTGCTAAATCATACAATAATATAGGACTCATCTATCACAAGCAAGGCAACTTACAAAAAGCTTACACTTATTACATTGATGCTTTAGCAATTACCGAAGAAATGGGCGATATGGAACAACTTGCTATTGGATATAGTAATATTGGAACCATATATTTACATAACAATAAAGTAAAAAAAGCACTATACTATTTAGAAAAAAGTACTGAAATAGCTAAAACAGGAAATTACAAAAGAACTTTAATGTATAATTACAGATCATTTAGCAGTGCTTATGCCATACTTAATGATAATAAAAAAGCTTTTTCATATTACAAAATTTATGTGGCTGAAAAAGATTCTGTTTTTAATAAAGAAAAACATAAGCAAATAAATGAACTTAAAATTTTATATGAAACAGAAAAAAAGGAACAAGAAATAATTTTACTAAACACAGAAAACAACATTGATAAAATAAAACTCAAAACCCAAAAAAAAGAAATAGTAATACTCGCTGCAGGCTTTATAATCATTCTTTTTTTATTAATCCTTACATTTATTTATAGCACAAAAAGAAATATAGCCTATAATGATCTGGTTTCTAAAAACGTTGAAATAGTAAATTCCGAAAAAAAATTACGATCCGCAAAAAAGCAATCAGAAATTTTGGTAAAAGAAAAAAATATCTATTTAATTGCTTTGCATGAAAAACTAAATAATAAAGTAACAAGTATTTTTAAATATATTGACCTAATCCCATCGCTTGAAATTTCAAATAATGGCAATCCTAATTACAAAAAACTTATTAAAAAAGAATGCGATATACTAAGCTCTGAAATAAATAATATACCTGAAATTTCTAAAACAAATACCTATCAAATACCCACAAACGATAAATATATTAATTCACCAATTTCGGAAAATCAAAGACAAGAAATATTAGAAGGAATAGAAGACTTAATTGAAAACAAAAAAGTTTTTCTAGACAAAGATATCAGTCTTGAAAAGATGGCAAACTACTTGAAAACAAATAAAAAATATATCTCTCAAATTATAAATGAAAATTACGATCAAAATGTAAGCAACTTTATTAATGAATATAGAATTAAGGAAGCAAGAAGATTATTATCTGATCCCGCTTATAAAAACATAACTATTGAAGGTATTGCAACAACAGTTGGCTTTAATTCTAAATCAGCTTTTAATATTTCATTTAAAAAAATAACAGGAATTACACCTTCTTTTTATCAAAAATCGCTAAGTACTACTACATAGGATCTAAAAATATTTTCTTTTCTAACATTCATACTCCCTAAATTGAAACTTTTAAGCTTGCTATAAAAAAAATAGTTATTACAAAAGATCTCTTTTTCCTCCTGTTAAAATAAGCTTGTATCAATAAACTATTTAAATACATACCTAAACAAAAAGCTATAACCCTTTAAATATAGCTAATTAAGTGAGTGTTTTGATTCTTGAATCGAAACATTATTAGTTTTTTATTATCACTGATTAATATGATTTTTATGCCACTATATATATATTAAAAAATTAACTACGATAAGCAAGTATATTAATAAACTATAAAACTACATTATGAGAAAAGTTGAATTTACAAAAACATGGATCTTCCTGCTTCTGGCTTTATTTGCTTCCAACATATCATTTGGGCAATTAAACGAAGATTTTTCAGCAGGCATTCCTGCAAATTGGGAAATACGAGACATTGATGGTGATGGATCGTTTACAGCGCCGGCATCCGAACTCTTTGGCAGAACAGAATATGCCGGAGGCGATAACCTTGGTGACGACTATTTAATATCACCTAAAGTTACGGTTACTGCCAGCGATAAAACATTATCATTTGATCATATGACAACTGATTATGATTATGACTACAATGAATTACAAGTATATATAGTATCTACTATCCCTTCTGATAATAATTATTCAGGAGAAACAGCGATTTTCGATGAATATTTGGGAGAATATAATTGGACTACTACTACTTTGGATTTAAACACTTATATAGGAAAAGATGTATATATCGTCTTTCACATTAAAAATGATTATGGTGCAACAAATTATGGAGGTATCGATAATGTAAACGGCCCAGCCATTGCTGTAACTAATGCACCCAAGATTGAACTTACCGCTCTCGTGTTTTCTACTATTATTGAAGGGGCAAGTACAACAGCTAATCTTACCATAAAAAATACAGGTACAGCTGTTTTATCCATATCAGGATTTACGGTAGATGCACCTTTCTCAACAACAGTTACAACACTAAGCATAGTTCAGGGAACGCAAGAAGATGTTGAATTCACCTTCGCTCCCACAGCTGCGGGAGATTTTACCAAAGAATTAACCGTTAATATCGATGGTGCCTTTGATGGTATTAATAAAATTGAACTTAAAGCTAGCGCTACTGCAAAAAAACCCAAAATTGAATTGTCTGTATCTGCTTTTAGCACAATTACAGAAGGCTCAAGTACAAAAGCAAATCTTACTATTAAAAATACAGGTGAAGCTGATTTAAGTATTTCAGGATTCACTATTGATGCACCCTTTTCAACTACCGCTACAACTTTAACCATTGCAAAAGGGACCCAACAAGATGTAGAATTTACTTTTGCTCCTACTACAGTTGGTGATTTCACAAAAGATTTAACCATTAATATTGATGGGGAATTTGAAGGAACTAACACCATCCAGTTTAGTGCTGCCGCTATAGAAAAAAAACCGGCCATTGAACTTAGTATTGCCTCCTTTGATAATATAGATACCGGCTCAAGTACAAAAGCAAATCTTACCATTAAAAATACAGGTGAAGCCGATTTGAAAATTACAGGATTCACTATTGATGCACCCTTTTCAACTACCGCTACAACTTTAACTATTACAAAAGGAACTCAACAAGATATTGAGTTTGTTTTCACACCAACTGTTGCTGGTGATTTTTCAAAAGAATTAACAGTTACTATCGATGGTAATTATGATGGAGATAACACAATTTCATTAAGTGGTAAAGCTTCTGAACCAAAGGTACCAACAATTACACTGACAGCACCGGTTTTCGACAACGTTCCTCCAGGTTCTAACACAACAAAGAATCTCACCATAAAAAACACTGGTGATGGCGTATTAAATATTACAGGAATAGCAATTGCTGCCCCTTTTTCTACAACGGCTACAACTTTAACTATTGAGCCTGGATCAGAAGAAAGCATAGCGCTTACTTTCGCTCCTGTTGTTGAAGGTAACTTTTCAGAAACACTAACAGCAACTATCAATGGCGATTTTAACGGCGACAACGAAATTCAAATTAATGGATCATCAACAAAATTAAAACCTACAATAGAACTAATTGTAGCTGATTTTGCTCCTGTAGTTCTAGGTGAAACCAGCAAAGCGAATCTAGAAATTAAAAACACAGGTGACGCTGATTTAAATATCACAGGATTTACGATTCCAGCCCCATTTTCTTCAACAGCTACAACTTTAACCCTTGCTAAAGGAACACAGCAGATTATTGAAATTATTTTCACTCCAACCATTGCAGGTAATTTCGCTGAAACCTTAACAGTAAATATTGATGGAGATTTTACAGGTGTTAATGAAATTCAATTACAAGGTACTGCTGCCGAACCAGCAACACCAAACATTACACTTATAGCACCCATTTACGAGAATGTTCCTCCAGATTTAAACGCAACAAAAAATATCATCATAAAAAATACAGGTGACGGTGTGTTAAATATTACAGGAATAACAATTGCTGCTCCTTTTTCTTGCAGTGTTACAACCTTAAGCATTGCCAAAAACACACAAAAAGAAGTGGAAATTACTTTTGCTCCTACCACTGAAGGTGAATTTTCAGAAACATTAACTGTTGCCATTGATGGAGATTATAGCGGTGATAACGAAATTCTGATTAATGCTTCATCAACAAAACTAAAACCAACCGTTGAACTTATTGTAGCTGATTTTTCTTCTGTAGTTTTAGGCAATACCAATACGGCAAATTTACAGATTAGAAATACGGGTGAAGCCAATTTAAATATTACTGGAATAACAGTTGCGGCTCCTTTCTCTACAAGTGCTGAAACATTAACTATTGCTCCAGGAAACCAACAGGATATTGATATAACTTTTACTCCTATAACAGCAGGTGATTTTTCAGAAATATTAACAGTAAATATCGATGACCAATATGAGGGTGATAATACCATTATTTTAACAGCTACAGCAACAGAGCCACCTTTACCAAACATTGAGCTTACTGCACTTGAATTTGACAACCTTGCTCCTGGCTCAAATACAACCAAGAATTTTACAATAAAAAATACTGGAAAAGGCATTTTAAATATTATAGATTTTACCTTAGCTGCTCCTTTTTCGACAACAGCTAATGCATTAATTATTGATGCCGGAGAACAACAAGATATTGAAATAACATATGCGCCTAGCTCTGAAGGAGACTTTTCAGAAATATTAACAGTAAATATTGATGGTGATTTTGAAGGCTCTAATAAGATTTCCATTAGTGGAATATCTATTGAACCTAAACCAACCATTGAATTTAGTATGGGTAATTTTACCCCCGTTCTTGTAGGTTCAAATAGTGTTGCTGTTTTAAGTATAAAAAATACCGGTGATGCCGAATTAGATATTACCGCAATAAACATTGCTAACCCTTTTAGCTGTGTAGCAACAACATTAAAAATTGCTACCGGAGCACAAGCAGATGTAGAGATAAGTTTTGCACCAACAAGCAATGGTATTTTTAACGAAACGTTAAGTTTAAATATTAACGGTAATTATAACGGAGAAAACACGATTAATCTTACTGGAATAACATATATACCTGATGTTTTATTTGAAGATTTTGAATCTAGTGCATTCCCTCCAAATGGATGGACTGTTAAACACAACGGTTCTGAATATTATGGATGGAGAAAAGGAACTATTGCTTCATCGGCTTACGAAGGTGTCAGTTATTCATATGCAGGCCCCGATGGTGGTTCTTTAGCTTCACCTCAATTAAATATAAAATCGGGTGACGAGTTAAGCTTTTATGTTCACAACTCTTCTGCCTCAAACGGAACACTATCTATAAAATATTCGGATGACAACAACATTTGGAATAATTTAGAAGATATTACTTTAACAGACAGCTATGAAAAAATAACAGTAGATTTAAGCTCAATTACTGGCGAAAAATACATTGGCTTTTTTGGTGAGAATTATGTGTTTATTGACAATGTTTCTGGACCGGAAATGTTAACTTCTGGAACCCCTAATCCTGCAACAAACCCTACTCCCATACATCAAGCACAAGGTTTGTATAATACCATTGAGTTAAGTTGGGATGCTTCACTGTGCGCCGACGGTTATAAATTATGCCTTGGAACTTCAGAGAATCCAGTTGCCATACTTGACCATGTTAATACTGGAATAACAACAAGCTATACTGTACGAGCACTCGATTTTGCAACAAATTTCAAATGGAAAGTTATACCATACAATAATGGTGTTGATGCAGTAAATTGCCCTGAATGGACATTTACCACCATGGCCGATCCAACAATTAAAAACTTTCCTTACACCCAAGGATTTGAAGAAGATGAACAAAATCCAGGATGGATAATAAATAATTGGTATTCGGGAGCAGAACCCTATACTGGATTATTATGTGCAAGAACATTACCAATTGACACCAATGCAATACTTATGACTGCACCAATAGAACTTCCTTCTAATTATTGCATCCATTTTTATTGGAAAGATGATGACATTAGCGCTCCTTCAAAAAACGCCAAAATTAGCGGACATGATTCAACATTTTTTGA
The DNA here is from genome assembly GCA_016342715.1 of Salinivirgaceae bacterium. GTDB lineage: Bacteria > Bacteroidota > Bacteroidia > Bacteroidales > SZUA-534 > JAEINW01. The sequence continues at coordinate 16,314 of JAEINW010000033.1, forward strand.
AGTTTCTATTGATTATGGAATAAATTGGACTGTATTAAGAACACTATCCCCAGAAATAGCAATGTCGGAATATCAAAGAGAGATCGTTGACTTATCTGAATATGCCGAAAAAACAATATTACTTCGTTGGCATTATAAATCGGATGGAAATGTTCAAAAAGCTTACGGAACAGGTGTTGATGCCATAAGTATTCAAGCAAGACCTTTAATTCCAGTTCCTGAATTAAATCTTACATCATGGGATGCTGGGGTCGTTGATTTTGGAGAAACCATCAATTCAGAAAATATTTTTGAAATCATTAATGTTGGGGTCGGAACCTTAAATATAACTTCGGCAATCCTAAATAATAATGAATTCACAACAAGTTTTGTTATAGATGATGTTGCTTTAGCCGAAAACGAAACATACAAATTTGCTTTTAATTATGAGCCCAGCGATGCAGGTGTTGATAATACTACATTTACTATAGTTTGTTCCAGTGGCGAAACATTTATAATTAATTTAACAGGTAAAGCGCATGCCGAAAATTATACAATATGGGATATTGAAGAGATGGATGATTTTTCCGTAACACCCATTCCATGGCGTACAATAAATGCAGACAATTTACCTACCTGGGGCTGGTCCGATTTCGACTTCCCTCATGAAGGAGATTCGCTTGCATTTATAGTATTTAATCCGGGAGCAATCAACGCTGAAGGCTTTGAGCCCCATTCAAAAAATAAATTCCTTGCCAGTATTGCTGCAAAGGGAAATACTACTGATCCCGTTTCTAGTAATGATTGGTTAATCTCGCCTCAGGGACTTCTTGGAGAAAATCCTGAATTCTCTTTCTGGGCAAAATCATCAACCGACCAATCTGGTTTATTAGAAAAATTTAATGTAGCAATTTCAACAACAGGTCATAATGTAGATGATTTCATAATTATATCGGGTACTACAACCCCCCTAGAAGCTCCTGCTGACAAATGGACAAAATACAATTTTGACTTGTCACAATATAAGGGTGAAAATGTTTACGTAGCAATACAATGCGTTTCATTTAACAACTTTATATTTATGGTTGACGATTTATGCTTGTATGACTTTACTGAGCTTAACACTGCTCCTGTTTTTACTTCAGAAGCAATTGTTACAGCACACGAAAACAAAAATTACAGCTACTCAATAAGTGCTATTGACGATAATTTTGATGCTATTACATTTAGTGCTGAAGAGTTACCAAGCTGGTTAAATCTTACCGATAATAACGATGGTACTGCATTGTTAGCAGGAATTCCATTATCTGCTAATATTGGTGCTAATACTATAAAACTAATTGCATCAGATAGCAAAACCACTACAGAACAGCTATTTACTATTAATGTAGAAGAATTTGCAAATATAGCTCCTATATTTACTTCTGATCCTGTATCAACAGGTCGCAAGGGTATAAATTACATATACACAATTACTGTATCTGACGAGGATAATGATGATTTAACAATTAGTTCAACTGCAACCTTACCATCATGGTTAACATTAACCGCATTAGGTGGAAACACTGAAACATTATCGGGAACCCCAACTACTACGGGTGATTTTGATATTGAATTAACGCTAAGCGATGGTTTTACCACAACAAACCAATCATTCACAATTATAGTTGGAGAACCTGAATTTGATAAACCGTTGGATTTAACTGCAACTATTGCAAATAATAATAACGTTGAATTACAATGGGTAAATCCAACAGGAATTAGATTAGAAGAAGGATTTGAAGAAGAAACATGGCCACCGCTAAACTGGAATGTCAAATATAGTAAAACCATAGACGGTGAACTTGAAGAACCCAAAGAAGGCGAAGAGGCATGGTTCCATACCGATGAAAACTCTTATGGCTCACCTGCTCATCCTGAAATTATCCATAGTGGTTTGTATGCAGCTGGAATTGAATATTCGGCACCTGATTTTAACTGGCTAATTTCTCCTAATATAAATGTAAAAGACAACGAGGAATTGTCATTCTGGCTATATTATATAAACGGTGATTATCAGGGAACCTATTATTATACAAACTTTCATGTTCTTGTGAATAAAGACAATGCCTGGGAAGAAGTTCTGTTTTTAACTGATGGTGATGAAATAAATAATTACAATTCAGAACTAAAAGTTGACTTAAGCGCTTATGCCAACCAATCCATTCAAATTGCATTTGTGTATGAATTCAACAACAGTTATCAACTATTTCTTGATGATGTAAAAGTTGCTGCGAAACAAGATGAAACTAAATCATTCGAGAATAACTTGTCGAAAGGTGATGGAACATTAAGCGGATACAAAGTTTACAGAAACGATGAATCAATAGCAGATATTTCGAATAAGTATCAGGTAAGTTTTACTGATGAAAATCTAGAAAACGGAGACTATACATATCATGTTGTTGCACTGTATTCAAATCCAGATGGATTATCAGAAGCATCAAATAATGTTACACTAACTGTAAACCAAATTGGTATTATTGATAATACAGTGAATAATACAATTACTGTATATCCTAACCCAAATAATGGCCAATTTACAATACACACAGATGCTGAAATAACAGGAAATACAATTGTTAAAATATTTGATATTAGTGGAAAAATCATTTACACTAATACATTTACTTCCTTCAATAAGTGTTTTAACAATCAAATTAATCTGAACGATTGTACTAAAGGAATTTATAATCTTCAAGTTATTAATGAAAATAATGTTTACTCTCAAAAATTAATAATAAAATAAGTTAAGTTAATAAAAATGCAATAAAAGTAAACCCTGCAAAATGCAGGGTTTACTTTTTAAATTATTATTTCATTATTCTCAGCTTATAATAAACCACAAACAAGCGTCTTACTATAATATGAATTTAAAAATCAATTCATATTTAATATACTAAAAACTGTATAATCAATATCAGCTATATACAAAATTATTAAAACACCTATTATGATTAAACGAATAACAATTATAATTTTTTATTTACTAATTACCTTCACCGTTTTTGCACAAAATAAAGTTCGTGTAAATTTATTATATTCAAAAAACAAATCAACAAATATTGAAGATATCCAATCAGACAAAAATGGAATAAAAATAAAAGAGAGCATTTCATATCTTGATTTTGCAGAGACAGAGACAAAGGAGGGAAAATACATACAATTCTCATCGCAAGGAATGACTGTAAGTTATAAAAAAGGAAAACCAAACTTGCCCTTAATTAGCAGACTGATAGAAATTCCATTGAACACCAAACCAATAATTAAAGTACTAAATTATGATGAAGAGTATATAAATTTAAAAGACTATAAATTAGGGAACGAAATTATACCGGCACAACCCTCACTTTCAAAAAGTGACAACCCTAACAAGGTGCCTTTTTATAAGAATTTAGAAATTTATTCAAAAAATGAATTTTTCAAAAACGAAATTATAACATTTGAAGACCGAGGCTATTTAAGGAATAAACATTTAGGATATATTGAAATATCCCCATTTGAATACAACCCTGTAACAAACACAATAAAAGTGTTAAACAATATTGAAATTGATATTCATTTTGTAAATGATAACAAGTCAAAATCAATAAATACAAAGAATTCAGCATCACCCTATTTTGATAATATCAAATTAAACACCATAAATAATAATAATAATAATAGTACAAAAGCACTATTAAATGGTCCTATAAAATATGTAATTGTTTCCGATAGAATGTTTGAAGAAACATTACAAAAATTCGTAAACTGGAAAATATTGAAAGGCTTTAATGTTATTGAAGCTTATACCGACGATCCGGATGTTGGTAATACCACAAATTCAATACGTACCTATTTGCGAAATTTATATGATAATCCGAGCGATGATATATCTCCTACATTTATCTTGTTTGTAGGTGACATTGAACAAGTACCTTCTTTTTCGGGAACAACAGGAAGTCATGTTACCGATCTTTATTATTGTGAATATACCGATGATAAATTACCCGAAGTATTTTACGGACGATTCTCTGCAACAAACATTGAAGAGTTACAACCGCAAATTGATAAAACCCTTGAACTTGAAAAATATGAAATTCCCGATGCTGCCTATTTAAACAATGCTGTATTAATAGCAGGGCACGACACTTACGGAAACGATTTAATTGTTGGTAATGGCCTTGTTAATTACGCAAGCAAAAATTACATTAACGAAAACAATGGAATAAATAGCTATTCATATCTATCGCCTGAATCTCAAAACTACGCTTCAGAAATACGGGATAATATTAATAATGGAGTTTCAATAGCCAACTACACAGCACATTGTAGTTCTAGTGGCTGGGGCGATCCTTCGTTTACTACCAGTAATATACCTGCAATGACCAATGAACATATGTACCCCCTAATGATAGGTAATTGTTGTTTGTCGAATAAATTTGATGATAATGCCTGTTTTGGAGAATCACTTTTAAGAGCTAAAGATAAAGGTGCTGTGGGATATATTGGAGCATCAAACAGCAGTTTGTGGGATGAAGATTTCTATTGGGGCGTTGGATTGGCTGAAAAAACATCAAATCCAACATACCAAAATAGCGATTTAGGTTTCTACGACCGCTTCTTTCACTTAAATGGAGAAGAAAAAAATGATTGGTACATAACCCAGGGTCAAATGATTACAGCTGGCAATCTGGCTGTGGAATCTTCAGCATCTGCCAATAAAGCATATTACTGGGAAATATATCATTTGATGGGCGATCCTTCCTTAACACCTTATGTTACAATACCTCAAATATTAACTGCATCATATAATTCTGAAATTGTACTTGGTGCATCAAATTTTCAAATTACAACAGAAGAAAATTCCTATGTAGCGCTTTCATACAAAGGCCAAATTCTCGATACAAAACTAGTGGATGAATCTGGTATTGTCAATTTATCTTTCACCAGTTTAACAAATGCTGGTGTTCTTGATTTGGTTATAACAAAACAAAACAGACAAGTAATTATTGATCAAATTAAAATTAATCCATACATACCCTATATTGTTTTAGATGAATTTGAGATAGACGATAAACTAGAAAATGCAAATGGACAGGCTGATTACAATGAGTCGATAAGGCTAAATGTAAAACTTAAAAATATTTCAGATATCAGCAATGCATTCAATGTAATTGCAACACTTACAAGTATCGATACAAATGTGATAATTACTGATAACACTGAAACTTATGGTACAATAAACAAATCAGAAAATATAAGCATCGAATCTGCATTTGGCGTTAATGTAAAATCGAGTTTTAAAAATCAGCATACTGCTCAATTTAATTTAAACATTACAGGTACTGATGCCGAAGGCGTAAATTATAAATGGAACTCAAAGCTTAATATAAAACTAAACGCCCCCCAACTTGAAATCAAGGAAATTTATGTAGGTAACAATTTCGAAGATAATAATTTTCTTGTTCCAGGGACAACTGATGATATCAGCATTATAGTAACAAATATTGGCGATGCATTAATTTCTGATATCTCGATCATCGCAAATACCTTATCTAATAGTAGTGCATATTTAAATTTCAATAATTCACAAATAGCCAATATTAATCTTGATACTCAACAAACCGATACTTTAAAATTTAACGTAACAATAGAGCCCACTGCACCTGTTGGAACATTAGTTTACTTAAATTTCAATCTAAATAACTATCCTGATAATTACTATTCGCAACAACAGAATAAAAAACTTATTATTGGTGAAATTCCCGAAATTCTTATTTCTCAACAAGGTATTATACAAACAAACTACGCATATTTTTATGATACTGGAGGGAAAAATAACAATTATACCAAAAATGAAGATTATACCATTACGTTTATACCGAATGATATTAATAAAAAATTATTGGTTAATTTCTTTTCAATTGACATTGAATCAGGAACAGATGAATGCTACGACTATTTAGAAATATACAATGGAGAAAACACAAATGCACCATTAATAGGTAGCTATTGCAATGCAAACAGACCAAAAACAATTAAAGCAAACAATGAAAACGGAGCATTAACATTTAAATTCTTCTCCGATGTTTCTGTTAATCAAGCAGGATGGGAAGCCGAAATATTTTCTTTTGAGGGATTTAACTATCAACTTACTGTAAATGGTGTTGACGGACCACTAGCAGGTGCTGCAGTTAGTTTAAATGGAAAAACGATAACAACTGGCTCCGATGGAATTGCATTATTTGAAAATATAATTGAAGGTATTGATATTCCTTTATTAGTTAGTGCTGATGGATACAATGAGATTAGTACTGCTATTAATTTGCTGGAAAATACTACCCAAGAGATTAGCCTTACTAAAATACTATACAATTTAACGTTTATAATTAAAGATAAATTTAGCCATATTCCTGTAGAAAATGCCGAGATAAAATTTATTGACCAAACTGTTTATAGTAACGAAAATGGCATATATATTTTTAACAATTTAGAACCACGACTAAATGAAACTATTTTAGTAACAAAAGACGGGTTTGAAAACACAACAAATTCTATAAATATTAACAATAACAAAACCGTTATTATTAATATTACACCCACAAGCTACAAAGTTACTTTTAATGTTTTTGATATAGATGAAACTCCACTTAAAGACGTAACTGTCACCTTTAATTTAATTAGTACTAAAACAAATAGTGCAGGCATAGCAATATTTAATGATATTGTAGCTGCAAAAAAAATGCCGTACATCTTATCAAAATCGGGCTATAGCAACATTATTGATACTACTGATATTATAGATGAAAATGTAACAATAACAAAACAGATGGATCGGGTTTCAGGAATAATAAAGAATAAAGAACTTTTAATAAAAGTTTACCCTAATCCTTCAAACGGTATATTCAATTTAAACATATCAAAACCCCAAAAGACTGATTATACTATTAAAATATATGACGTTTTAGGATCACTTATTTATTCGAAAATATTAAAAGGCGAGACCAAAATAATGGAACAAATTAATATTTCAGAAAATACAAAAGGAATATTTTTTTTAAAAATTGAATCCAACGAAGGCCTGCTTTTTAATGAAAAACTCTTTATTAAGTAGTTAAATAATATTTATTATTTTCAGGGCTGTTCATTTAAACATGACAGCCCTTTTTTATTATAAACCGCCAAGACAAAAGCGGGAATTCTTTAGAATGAATGCCCCCGGTGCAAGTCATAATGCCATTAACTTAAGCACTTAAGATTTACCAGTTTTATAAAGAAATATACCGACCTGAAGGTCAATCTCTGGCATTCGGAACAAAATATTAAATTAGCAGCTTAAAAATAAGAGCTCTGCTAAAAACAATTACCAATAAATTAGAGCCATATCAATTTTAGTTATTCCTGTTTTGACCGAATAATCTTTCGAGCTTACCTTCGTAATCTATTCGTGGAAGGAAGTGTAATCAATTTATTGCGTAAGCTTGGATTTAAAAGTTATAGCAATGGTGTGTTAAAAACTATAACAGACCAATTAAATACTCACATAAAGAAGGTTTCAGTACAAATTGGGATCCAAATACATCGCTGGAGTAATACAGAAAAAAAGAAATACAATTCAAGCTTGATTACGTAAAGGATGTTTACCGGAAAGAGATAAACAAAGTGCAGAAAACAGACAAGGTTATTTGTATAATAAAATCATTAAAGAATACACAACCCTTTATTATCAAAGGCAAATAAGACAGCAATAAACAAAATGTCAAACAACCCTTCAAAAACTGAGCAAGCATTTTCAATGATTAATAATGCGATAAGCCTTATCTCTTCTGGATTGGGACTTGTTGCATAGAAAATAAAAAACGTGAATTTTATTTACGTTTTAAAAAAGTTAAACATAAAATCTTTTTCATTGATAGTTTAAATTTATTTGCGCCTACTCTTTATTACCCGTTTTCGGCACCCCGAGATTATTTTGTGTATTTTCAGTTACTTTAATTTCCAATCCATCCAATTTTCTCCCAGCTCAATTGAGTATAAGATGTTAGGAGTTTGTTCTTTACTGTTTACTTTTACACAGTTCAGATCCACTTCTTTTTTCACATAATTGTACAAATCGTTGTATGAAATATCTCCATTGGTTTCCTGAATCTTTTTCAATAAATAATAGGTAAACATACCATGCTGCTTGTCTTTAAATGGCAATGAGGATTGCTCGCCCGATGAAGAAGTAAATACAACAATATTCCCGGTCAACAGATTCTGTTTGGGTTTCACTTTAACACCTCTTGAGGCAAGCAGACCTTGTCCTCTACTCCCTCCAGAAAAACAGGCATCCATAAATACTGTTATTTTTTTTGATGGATATTCGGTTAATTTGGTGTAAAGGGTGTGCAATTTAATGGCGCTTTGCAGGTTCGTTGCCGATACATCGACAGGAATAATGTACGGTTCATTCGTTTTTTCATCGGGTAACCCATGTCCGGCATAATAAACCACCACCTCAGCTGAGCCTCCTTCTTTTTGGATGATTTTATTTATCCAGGCAATAGCCTGATACATTTGACCAGAAGTTGCATTGCTTAAAAACTTTATATTGCTTTCCGGAATTCCAAAGGTATTTAGAATGTAATTTCTAAATATGTTGGCATCATTTACTGCATAAGCCACATTCACTTCACTGCTTAAATCGGATTGATAACTGCTATAATCCTCATTCCCGATAATTAACGCATAAGCATGTGGGTTAATCGTTTTAGTAGTAGGAATATTTACGTCTATATCGACAATAGTAGGATTAATATCCATATTATTATTTTTAGCTAAACAGATTAATGAACCTTCATTAGTATCTAAAAATTTATTGCGAAATGCATCCTGAATAATAATCTCAACTGAAATACGACGGTATTGAGCCCCACGCTCTTTTGCTACAATTGCAAAATGTTGATAGGTGTTCTGTGTAACTCGAAATTGTTCGACATACTTGTCAATAAAATCCCTGACACTATAAGTACGCAGAAATGCAAGTTGAGCATTATTTACTATGCCGGTTTCTTTTGTTATGCTCAATTCATCAAAGTAGCCGTTTAAAAAGTAGCCCGCATTAATAAAATCACCATATTCTCCCAAATAAGGGATTTTCGAAGTAATGGGTGTGCCATCAGTAGAGCCTGTAATCTTTATCGTTACTTTGGTGCCTGAAGATAAATACTCGGACAACTGGTTTTCGACAGCTTTTTTGAGTAATTGCATGGTGATTTTGGCTGCGTTTGAAGCCAATAATTTGTATTTGCCCATTGGAAAATCTTCGGTTTGATTTTCTATCAGAGCCTTTATCACTTCGTATTTATACTCTACATGTAAATTAAGTATTGAATTGCCTGTATTAGTGTCAGTTTCTTCTTTCACATTAGCAACAACCGATGTTTTAATGTTATCAGTAATTATTTTTTGTTCGCGTTGCTTTTTTGTATAAAGCTCCATGTCTATTTTAAACAATGTATCTATTTTGGCAACTTCGTGTTCTATTTTTATCCGACGTGGTATAGTAATACGAGCAATGTTGCTCGCAATTATCTCGTAATTTTCACTTCGAACAGGAATACCAATAGACTGACTATTAACATTTACACAAATAATAATTACTATTAAAAAAATAATTGTCTTTAACCTCATGTGACACATATCTCAATATAATAAATTAAAAAAAATGGAATAGATATAAACCTTATCGCAGTTTTATATCAGAACATTGAATATCACATTTATTGGATCATTTTGATAATTTAATTGGGTAGAACTCTACAATTAATTAGACCTCAAATATTATCAGTAATATATATAATAACATACTATCGATATCCAATTCTCTTTTGTAATAAAACATCCCTATACTCCTTGTCTTATTATTAAGCGATTTTTCATCATTTTGCAGAGATGCAATAACCAATGCCAAATGAAACATTCAAAGGCAATCCCACTCCAATATTAAAAACAAAATGACGAGCTTGACCGATGAAACCAATATCAGCACCAGAGTAATTATACATATCTTCATAATACCCAGAGTAGTCTGTGTAATATTTGAGATAACCACCATCGTAAACACCAAAAGCGAAATGAATATCAACACTTCCAGCATCAAAAAGATATGTCGACACCCCAATTCCATAATTATAGCCACCACCTAATCCAAGTTGTGCATGATAACCCCAATCATTCAACACTCCAATTTTCAAACCTAATACAACGCTGTTGTGTTGAATAATACCTCTGCAAAATGGCATTGCAAAATAACCTTTCCCATTTAAAGTGCTTGAAGTACAATATGTACTTACAGTTTTTATATCAGCACTTTGAATGGAGTATTTATCGTTAGTTTTTGATTGCAAGGTGATTTTATCATTCGGATAAATCTCTGTAATACTACCACATACAATATCCCCATTTTTTAATAAAACACTATCTTTACTAATTTTTTTGCTTCTAATCACTTTAATTTCAGCCGGTTTTAATGTAAGAGAATTGCCATCGGTTGCCAAAAATTTAAAATTGATTCGTGCAAAACGTTGATCCAGCTTTCCGTTAAGTTGGTTGCCATTATTAAATACTATTTTATCCCTGCTTTTATTTTGTTTTCCCCTTGCAATCTCTGTAATATCGGTTAATGTGTTGGTTGAAGCATATGGTTTGGTTGCCAAAACTTTTACATTTAGTTCTTCGCCCTGTAAATCAATACCATCGGCTCTCATATTCCATATAATACGTTTTTTTGTCCCCACAGTAATACTTTTACCAATGTCGCCACTTAACGTTATGGCTGTTATTATTTTATTGCTTGTTGTTTTAATATCAAGCCATACGTTATCCAAGGTACTTGAACCAGCAACGTCATAAGTAATTATTAGGTTATCACCTTCTAATTGCAGTTGAGTATTTTCAATCTTACTCTCCTGAGCAAATCCTTTTGTGAAAAGCAAGCTTAAAAAAGCTACAAATACTAGAATCTTATACATATTTATTTTTTTAGTTTTTTCTATTTTAATTTACATCCCATCCAATTTTCTCCTAACTTTTGAGAGTATAAAACATTTGGTGGTTGTTCCTTATTGTTTACTATTACTCAGTTCATATTCACTTTTTTATCTAGCAGGGCTATTAGGATATTTCATTTTCCGTTTTCTTGTGGATCCTGATTTGTCTTCAAATTATTTGGATCATGTAATCCCTCTATAAGTCCTTGTCTAACTAATTCGGTATTTATTTTTAATTTGGAATTATTATTCAATCCAGATATTAGTTGGTTCTTTAACGAATTACCGAATGCAGTCCCTGAATAATATATTTGAAAATACCTACTCTCATTTACGTCCATACTAGCTCTAAATCCTTCAATAAATGGAGCGATTTGTAGATTTGTAGAATCACCCTTAATATAATCTTCTTTTATAGTGGTACCTATATTCATACCATAAGGGTAATTAAGCATTCTAATTCGGGTTGTGAATAGTTTTTTGATATATTTATTTTCCTTGTTATAAACTGTCTGGCTTTCTGGGGATTCATAAAATTAAACGATTTATTTAATGCGTCAATAAAGCCAGTTTCTACCAATTTTTGATTGAAAGTAATTGTTGAATCTTCCATTACTCCTTTTGAGTTTTGTTTTATAATAAAATCCCCTACAGTAACGCCCTTTTTATACATTTTAGCTTGGTCTGTTTCCGAACCGATATCTAAACCTAATCTTAGCCAGTCCTCTTGAGCGAATACTTCATCAAATGCATATATGAATGAATAAAATGATTTGTCGGTTGAATCGTTATTAAAGTAACATCTTCTTATACTATCACCATAAGATCCTTCAAAAGCAAAATTCAAACTATCAATTTTGGTAACAAAATCAGATGTATTTATATGTTGAATTGCTGAATCATTTTGTAAATTAAAATCCTGGGCGTTAGTTTTGTTCCAGAATAGAAATAGTGAAAATATAATGGCAAATCCTAGCTTCATAATCAGGTTATTAATTGAAAAATTGATATTTAAGTAATAAAAATATCTATCATTATATTTTTTCGTTAATATTTTCAATGCAATCATATATTTAAAAAGATGTTGCCTAAACCATATTATCATATCTCTCTTTAAACTTAGCCAACTTATTACGGGCAATTTGATATTTCATTTTATCGAAAGGGGGAACCATGATGCAGTCGCGATTTTTATAATCGACAAAACTGAGGTAGTTCAAATTGATAATGGTGCCGGAGTTGATCATGAAAAAATCGGGATTGTTGGTATGTCCCAAAAGAACTTGACCTTTTATCGTTCGACGCAAAATTACTTTTCTGTTGTCGTAAATAAATGCTGCCCAATAAGGTTTTACTCCTACTTCATGAGCCATGTACTCAAATGCAACAATTTCATCTTTTTGAAAAAAGCAAACCCCATCGGCCGTGGGCAACGAAATTCGTTGTGTGCCTTTCTCTTGTATTTGGTTTATTTTGTTGCGAAAACTGCTTTTGTATTTCAGGTTCAAAAAACGGTTAATCATGTTACTCAAATCAGGTCGTTCAACTGGTTTCATAATAAAATCGAAAGCAGCTTCGCGCAGGGCATCGATGGTGTATTTTTCGTAGCCTGTTTGAAACACCACATGGCAATCAAAATCGGAGTCGTCGCGCAAATTTCGCAAAACCTCAATTCCACTCTTTACAGGCATTTGAATGTCTAAAAATAGAATATCTGGTTTCATCTCTTTCGCCTTTTTTATTCCAACCAATGGATCGGTTGTTGTAAAAAGGATATTGAGCTTAGGCTCGCGGAAAGTCACAATTTCGTTGCGAAGCATTTTTATTGCATTCTGTTCGTCGTCGATGATGGCTACATTTATTTCCTGTATCGGCATACTTTTAATTGTAAAATTCTACAACAAGGATAATTCACTTTCGCTAATTTTGGTTTATAGGATTATTAATTTGGGCGTTATTTGGTCGGGAATTGGGATTAAATTGTTGTAAACCCATTAAATATTATATTAAGTTTTATCCATGCCGATGTAAATTAACAAGGTTTAAGAAGCGAAGTGCACTTAAGGCGCATTTTTATTTACATTGAGTTTAGTTTAAAATGTAGTCGTATCGCATTGGGATTTTGATGATGACTTTTGTTCCCGAACCATCTTCGACATTTATATTTACTATTTCATAGGACATCTTGTTCGAATTGTTTTGATTCAAAATATGCATCGTATTGCTTAGTACTTTTAAACCTGTTCCTGTGCCTTTGGTTGTACAGGAGGTCTGCTGTAGTCCCAGTCCATTGTCAGAAATATGGAATTTCAGGAATCCCAACTCTGTTTTTATATCTATCAATAATAATCTATTGTCTTTTTTTGGTGCAAGCCCATGCTTAATTGCATTTTCAACGGGTATTTGTAGCATCATGCCTGGTATATGTTGGGTAAGATCGATTCCATCTTCAATATTCCATAACACTTTTAATTCGTTGTTCATCTGTATTTTTTGAAGTTCGATAAAGCTTTTTACAAAGGCGATTTCGTCGCAAAGAGGAATGGCTAACTGTTCGGTATTGATAAGGCTTCGGCGTATGAGGTTGGTTAAATTATCGAATTGTACTTTTGCAGTTTCACGATCATCAATTATTGCCCAAATATTATTCAATACATTAAAGGTGAAATGTGGAGAGAGCGCATTTCGTATGTTCTGCATTTTCAAAATGGTGATGTTTGAGAGTTGCTTTTGGTAAAGAACGGATCGACGTTTGCGGAGTAACAAAGTAATAAACGTTATTAATAGTATTGCCAATAGGAACAAGATAACAAGCATCACAATAATGAATTTTTGCTGTTTTGCTTCTATTTCCTTTTGACCAATTATTTCATGATCTAGTTTTTGCATATTCACCAGATTGTCAATTTCCAGCTGTTTTTTCTCAATATTCCATCGGGCTTCGGCAAAGATTAAGGCTTCTATTTTATTTTTATTAAGCAGGCTATCAGACAAAGCATTGTAGATCTCAAAATATTCGAGGGCTTCCTTATCTCGACCTTGCATTTGATAGATTTTTTTCAATCCACCACTCACATCCCGCCTTACAGGTATTGTACCTATTCGTGTTGCTATTTTATAAGATCTAAGACCTGCTTGTTCTGCCTTTATCAATAAATTATTTTTCTGATTTTCCAAAAATCCTTCCGCCTGTGTTACATATAAATTTGATAGATGCAGGTTTACTGTAGCTATGCCTTCCTCCTCTTTCATTTCGGTTTTTAATTGCAAGGCTTGAAACAGAAGTTTCTCCGATTGGTCATACTTCTTATTTAGTCGGTATTCATCCGCCAGATTAATGCATAAATTGGAAATGCCATAAGTATAATCAATCTCTTTGTACGATTCCATTACTTTGTTGTAATAGAAAATGGCACTGTCATTTCTGTTTACAGCACTGTAAATACTAGCAATGCTATTGTAGTTGCTGCCAATTTGTATGATGTTTTTAATTTCTTGGTTTATTTTAAGCGATTTCTGAAAATATGATAACGATTTTAGATAATCTTTCCGATGAAAATACAATTTTCCCAGTCCAAAAAAACCTTTTGCAAGACTAGCCTTATCGTTAATTTCCTCTTTTATTTTTAGGGATTTAAACAATAGGTCAGCTGCCGTATCATAGTCGCCCAATTGAATAAAAACATCGCCAATATTATTATAAGCTTTTGCCAGGTTCGATTTGTCGTCCATCTCAAGCGCATGTTCTATTGTGAGCTGGTAATATTCAATTGCTTTTCCAAAATCGGAGAAGCCATAGTAAGCGTTACCCAAATTCATGTAACAACGTAAAACTCCATTTTTATCATTGATTTTCTGAAACAAGGCAAGTGCATAGTTGTAATAGGCAAATACACTGTCGTTTTGGCTTTGGTTGGAGTAAAAAATGGCCAGATTCATGTAGCTACTGGCAATAAGGGGTTCATTGTTGAGTTGTTTACAAATATTGAGGGCTTTGGTAAACCCGTCAATGGTTTTTTGATTTTGTCCTTGATAAAAATAAATCATCGCCCGATTGGAGTATATTTTTGATTGAATCTCCAAATCACCGATTCCAATTGCCAGTTGCTCCGCTTTTTCATAACAGCGCAAAGCCTCATCGTAAGAGGCCAATTTAAAAAACGAGATACCTCTGACTATAAAAACTTTGGCTTGTGTCCTTTCATCCCCACACTCAAGGGCGTAAACCATTGCAATGGAATCATTTTTAAAAGCCTGATAATAGTTGCCAGTTTCCAAATAAACATGTGAAATTCCAACAAACGAATTGGCAAGCAGATGGTACTTGTCCTTTCTGTTCTCATAATCCTGAAGTAATGAAATAGTTTGGTTGTAGTAAATAAGAGCAGTATCAGGCTTGGAATTTCTAACACTGTCAGCTATTTCAATAAGTTTGGAAATATGATCAACCAAAAATGATTTTTTGGAATTTTGTTCCGACCTTGACTTATGCCAAATTACAAAAGAGAAAAGTGTAGCGGCAACCACTGAAATTGCCATCACGACAACCATTTTTTTTCTGTTCATCTGAGAAGTGAGAGTGTTACTAATAAATTAGAATATGAACTAAAGTACATTCTTTTAAACCGCAATATACATTGCAACATTTGTTTGCCCCCTATTAATCGAACTTTTTTATAGACGGTTAAACAAACATAATAATTCTTCACTATATTTACAAATGTAAGGAACAACCGATGGTGATTTTTATACCGATAGTTCGTGATAAGGTATTTTTAGTTTATGTTTCATTTTTCGTTTCTCTAGATTTATTTCTGTTTTGATTAAATTTTTTTCCCAACAATCCCAAAATAATACCGACCTGAAGGTCAATCTCTGGCATTCGGAACAAAATATTAAATTAGCAGCTTAAAAATAAGAGCTCTGCTA
>JAEINW010000034.1 GCA_016342715.1 Salinivirgaceae bacterium
ATTGGCGATTTACTTTTGCCAAAATTTGACGATTTACTTTTGCGAAAAATTGATGATTGCAAGTTACTGACTACAATCTCACATACTAGGGTTCAATACTTGAAAATATGGTTTAAACATTGCTAAAAAAACCTTATTTTTTAAAAGTTTAGCTTCGTAGCGCATTATAAACAACTAGCAAAGATCTTATTGCCTGCCTTCCGCAGGCAGACCTTATTTTAATAAAAAATAACCGACAGTTAGAATACAGCCTATTTTTATAAAAATTCAGTAGTGATTATTATTTCAAATTGTTTTTTTGATAATTATTAAAAGAGGCGAGTATAAAAAGGGACGAAAACGGGAAAAGTTGAAAATCAGCATTACCCCAACCCTAAAGGGAGTCTGATTTTCAACGTTTTCCCCTGCCTACCGGCCAGGCAGGCTTTAGGGCTAGGGTAAAAAATGTTGAAAATCTTAATTCGAATGCTTTTTATACTGGACTCATTAAAAGTAAATATCAAAAAGTTAAAGAAATCTTAAAGTCGAATTTTATTGTAACTTTGGCTCAGTCATTGCGACCTAGGTTAAAGGATTCATTTTAATGAACCTTTTTTCTTTTTAACCCTTATTAAATAAAGCAAGAATTATGATAAGAAAAATTTTAGTAAGTACGTTTATAATTATTTTAGCATTTAGTTTTACTGCCAATTGTCAATTATTTAACGATGATGTTTATAAATTTTCAAAAGTTGTAAGTTTCATTGATAGTTATTATGTTGATTCTGTTCAAAAAGACAAATTGGTTGAAAAGGCCATTATTGCAATGCTAAAAGAACTTGATCCTCATTCAGTATATATATCGAAGGAAGATGTTGAAAAAATGAATGAGCCTTTACAAGGAAGTTTTGAAGGTGTGGGTATTCAATTTAACATTATGAATGATACCTTATTGGTTGTTTCTCCAATATCAGGAGGACCCTCAGAAAAAGTTGGAATATTAGCTGGCGACAGAATTGTGCGTATTGACACTCAAATGGTTGCTGGAATTGGACTTACTAATGAAATGGTATTTGATAAACTCCGTGGTAAAAAGGGTACAAAAGTGATTCTTGAAATTGTAAGACGTGGTGAAAAAGAAATATTAGATTTTGAGGTAATTCGCGATAAAATTCCAATTTTTAGTTTAGATGCAGCTTATGTGGTTGATAAAAAACAAAAGGTGGGATACATTAAATTAAACAGGTTTGCTGCTACTACCATGAAGGAGTATGAGGAAGCTATTGATAAACTAAAAAGTAATGGTGTTGAAAATTTAATTCTCGATTTAACCGATAATGGCGGAGGTTATTTAAATATGGCTCAAGAATTGGCCGACGAATTTTTAAAACAGGGTCAGCTAATTGTTTATACCGAAGGACTTCATAATCCAAAAAATGATTTGCTTGCTACAAAAACAGGTAATAGTGAAGTAGGAAAAGTGGTGATAATGATTGATGAAGGGTCAGCATCGGCAAGTGAAATTGTAAGCGGAGCTATTCAAGATTGGGATAGAGGTGTTATTGTGGGTCGACGTAGCTTTGGAAAAGGCTTGGTGCAACGTCCAATTAATTTACCAGACCAATCGATGATGCGTTTAACCATTGCTAGATATTATACGCCAACTGGACGATTAATTCAGAAATCGTATGAAAATGGAACTAAAGATTATCATAAAGATCTAATTAATAGGTATAATAATGGTGAACTTTCGAATGAGGATAGTATTCATTTTCCCGATTCATTACAATATAAAACTTTGCTTAATAAACGAATAGTTTATGGTGGAGGAGGCATTATGCCAGATATTTTTGTGCCTATCGATACAACTACCTATTCTGATTATTATCGTGACTTAATCCGTAAAGGAATTATAAATCGTTACATTCTAAAATACATGGATGTGCATCGAACTGAATTAGAAAAACAATATAAAGTGGATAAAAAGAATCATGATTTTGATGCCTTTGTTAATGATTACAAAATTACTGATGAATTTTTAAGCAATTTAATTGAATATGCAAAGGAGCAGAAATTAGAATTTAATGAGGAAGAATACAATAAGAGTCTTGAACATCTTAAAATAAATTTAAAAGCATTAATTGCAAGGGATGTTTGGAGTACTAGTGAATTTTTTCAAATAGTTAACGAGGTTGATCCAATTTATAATCAAGCAGTAAAAGTGATGCTAAATGATGAATTGTATCAATCAAAATTATTACCTTAGCAGGCAAATTTATTAACAATATTATAGGATTGCTTGGGCAATCCTTTTTTTTGGCTTATGGAAACGGAAACAATTATAAATTGGTTTGTTGAGAATTGGATAGAGAATGTTGGAGTAGCCACAGGATTGGCTTACATAATTCTTTCGGTTCGGCAGAATATTTGGTGTTGGTTTTTTGGAATTATTTCATCGGGCTTATACCTGTTTGTATTTTTCGATTCAAAAATATACGCTGATATGCTTTTGCAACTTTATTATGTGGCAATGGGCCTTTATGGTTGGATTCATTGGGCCAGACTCGATAGTCATACTAGTAAAAAAGATTTGCCAATTACCAGATTGTCGGCAAGATATACCCTTAATTTAGTAATTATAAATTTTGTATTATTTATTGTTATAGCTCAGTTGTTAATACATTTTACCGATTCTCCAGTTCCATGGATTGACGCATTTACCACATCATTAAGTTTTATAGCCACATGGATGTTGGCTCGAAAGATTCTTGAGCATTGGTTAGTATGGATAATTGTTGATTCGATATCGGTTGGTTTGTATTTTTACCGAGGACTATACTCAAGTATTATATTATTTGCAGTATTAACCATTTTGGCAATAGTTGGCTTCTACCAATGGAAAAGGCAATGGAACAAAACGCATTTATTTTAAATTACCTAATAATTACAGGTCCTGAATCGACAGGCAAAACCGATTTAGCAAAAGCTTTATCAGATGCCCTGAAATGCAAATGGGTGCCAGAATTTTCACGCGATTATATTGAAGGTTTAGAACGTCAATATACCTTTGAGGATGTTGAGTTTATTGCCAGAAAACAAATGCAGCAATTTGCAGATGCTCAAAAATCGAATGCTTTTATAATTTTTGATACGGGTTTACTGATTACAAAAGTTTGGTTCGATGTGGTTTACAATAAATGTCCAAACTGGCTCATTGAATTTATCGAAAATCAACCAAAGGTATTTCATTTACTTTGCGATATTGACTTGCCATGGCTTGCTGATAATGTTCGTGAAAATGGGGGATTCATGCGTAAAAAGCTATTTGATATATATATAAAGGAATTAGAAAGATTTGGTTTTCCCTATCAAATAGTGAGTGGAAAAGATCAACACCGAATTGATAATGCACTTGAAATTATAAAAAAACAAGGATTAGATATCTTGTAATTTTTTATTTATATCAGATGTTTTAGCCATTTTGTCAAAGCCATCAATAATAACTTCAATTTTATTTAGCATTTCTTTATTATCATCTGAAAAATTGAAGGCAATTCCTTTATTCTGCAATTGATTAATAAGGTATTGAATATTCATAGCGTGAATATCTTTTGCTGGTAAAAAAGCAGGTTCTTTTGGCTGTTTACTTGGTGTTTCTGCAATTATTCGGCATTCAACCAATTCGTAAAGTATATATCTAACGAGTCGGACGGGGAGTTTTAATTTTTCTGAAATTGTTTGTGAGGTTTCAGGATCTTCTCCTTTTTCAAAGGTCTTAATTATGGAATGCGAAATAAACAAAGAAATAAGCTGTTTCGACTTTAAATTCAGACCTTTAATATCGGTCTCAAATTCATATTCCTTATGGTTTTGTGCAGAGAATGAAATTTCAGCTCCCAATAATACAATTAACCAACTCCAATTCATCCAAATTAAAAATAGGGGTAGGGCTGCAAAACCTCCGTATATGGTATTGTATTTTGAAACTCCAACTTGAAAGTGAATATATCCCCATTGTAGCAAACTGAATCCGGTTCCGGCAATTATTCCTGCTAATAAAGCAGCTCCAAAGTTCACTTTTGTATTTGGCATTACCATATATATAAAAGTGAATAGTAGCCAAATAAGCATGTATTGAACCAAATTAAAAACGGGCTTTAAATATCCAATTAATGGAATAGTCTCAGCTATTTTATCAACAGAATCTAATAGAAACACTTGAAGACTACTTGATATGACAAATAATATAGGAGCAATTAATAAAATGGCAAAATAATCACTGAATTTTCTAAAGAATACGCGCGAATTTCGTACTTGCCAAATTTGGTTAAAAGCGTTTTCAATGTTCCCCAGAACTTTAAGAACTGTCCAAAAGAGTATGCCAATTCCAACTCCTAAAATTAATCCACCACTAACATCTGAAAGTAAATTATTAGAAAAGCTTATAATCCAGGTAGCAACATCTTCTTGTCCTTTTAGGCTGTCTTGCAATAGTTGTTGCAGGTTGTCTTCAAAGCCAAATCCTTTGGCAATACCAAAACCCATAGCTACTACAGGTACCACAGAAAGAACAGAGAAAAAGGTAAGGGCAGAGGCTCTTAAATTTACTTTATCTTCTTTAAATCCCCGATATGCCAGAGTAAATGTTCTAATTAGTTTCAGAATAATTGCATGTACATTTGAAATTGATGACAATTCAATTTTCCATATATCGTATTGAATAAATGCTTTTATTTTTTTTAAGCTATTTAGAATATTTTGTTTTGTAATTTTTGCCATAGCCTTATTATTATTATTATTATACTTTTATTAGAGTAAGAATATTTATTTTGTTCTATAAAAAAATCTCACCGTTAACAAGGTGAGATTTTTATTTTTAGGGTTTTTATTACAATCCGTTTTCTTTAAATAAATTAACATATTTAATGTCGTCTTGTGTAAATTGAATGTATAACCATTCTTTTATGTAAGTCATTATTTCATCCAATAATTTCACTTTGTTTCCTGAATAATCTTTTTGGAACTGACTAATTTCTTTTATGAACTCTTTATGTTTGCTTGCGTGACTTTCAGAATTTTCAAAACTAAATTGTTCAAAGTAATGCTCTTCATTCCCAAAATGATAGGATGCGTAATCAACAAAACTCTTTATGTTATCTTTCACTTCCTTTTTAGTTTTTTCATTTTTTAACGAAATGTAAATGCTATTTGCAAGATTCACTAACTGTTCATGTTGTTCATCCATTTCACTAATTCCCAATACATATTCATCGGTCCAATCTAACAAATTGTCGCCAGTAGCTGTAATCGTTAAAACAGGTTTTTCTTCAATTTTTGCTGTTTCTTTAATGCTTTTTACTTCTTGAATTTTAGTTGTGCTTGAATTTTTAAGTGCTTGCTCAAGCGTTTTAATTTTTGATAGATACTCGTTTATAATCAACTGCTGTTCTTTCAGTTTGTTTTCTTGTTCTACAATTTTTGATTCATCTTGCTTTTGTTCGGTAATATCAAAACCTATTTTTAAAATTTTATAAGGCTTATCATCGTGTTGACTAATAATTGGAGAATAGGTTTCTTCTATCCAAAGCTCCTTGCCATTGTATTCTACTTTGTTGCTTTCTTTTTTTGAAATGCCTCTTCGTAAATCGCCCCAGAATAAATCATAATTTGCTTTCTTTTCGGGATTAAAAATATAACCTGTAGAATGTTTTTGTCCTACAATTTGGTCTAGCTTAAGTCCAAGCATTTGGGCATACTTATCGTTGCAGCTTAAAATGGTTCCTTCTAAATCATATTCAACGGTAAAGGCTGTTGAACCGAGGGCATGTATAATTCCTGTGGTTTCATATTCTCTTCGCGCCGATTCTTCTTGAGTAGCCTGTAATTCTTCAAGGTTTTGACGCATCTCCTCTTCTTGAGCAGCTAATTCTTCAGCTTGATGTTTTGACTGATTAAGTAATTCATTGGTTTTTTCATTTACTTTTACCGATGAAATAGTAGATGCAATACTTTCACCAAGTTTTTCAACAAATTTGATTTGATAATCTTCAATATTATGAAACGATGCTAACTCAATAACACCATAGGGTTCATCATTTAAAATCAGTGGGACTAACAATAAAGCCTGTGGATTTGCAGTTCCCATGCCCGAAGTAATTTGTATGTAATCGTTCGGGATGTCTGTCATGTATATAGTTTTATTCTCAAAGGCACAGCGGCCTACGAGTTCTTCTCCAACCGCAATTCTTTTGTTAATAAACTTGTCTCTACCATAAGCAATTGTGGTTTGAAGATCAAGATATAATTCCGTATCATCGGTATCGTCAATTACAAATAATGCTCCCTGATTTACTTTTAAATAGTCAACGAGATTACTCATTATATTGAATGATAAATCTTTAATGTTGTTTGAATTTGTTCGAAGAATATCGCCAAACTTAGCTAATCCTTGTGTAGCCCAGTTTTGTTTTTCGTCTTCAATTTTTCTTTTCTTTTCTTCTTCTTCTGCATGTATTAAACTCTTGCGCATTTCTAAAAGAGCATTTCCCAATACATCCTTTTCACTTAATGGCTCAAACTCGGCATTTAAGTTTCCTTGCCCAATTTGTTCTGCAAAATCAGATGTTTTATCTAAACCATCTTTAAGAGTATTCACTGAATTGGCCATTTCTTCAATTTCATCGCCAGAATGAATGTTTAGGTTTTGAACCCCTTCAATATCACCTTTTGAAAGTTTTTGAAGTATGTCGGTGGTTTTATTTAAGGATTTACTAATTGATTTAGAGATGGATACAATAATAATAGTCAGAATAAGTAAGCCCAAAAAAGCAACGATAAGTGAAATGATTTGTGACCTGTTTGCTTCTTTTAAAATTACATCAATAGGAATGGTTAATACAAGAGACCAAGGTGTATTTAGCTCTCCAACTTGAATGGGTGAAATTGATACAAGAACATCTTTTTTGTTTTTGTCTTTTGCACGAAAAACGCCTGATTTCCCTTCTTTAATAAGTTTCGAAATTTGAAATTGATCTTCAAATCCTGATTCGTATTTTGCAATGTTTTCTCCAATTAACTTGATATTTGGGTGACCTACAAAAACTCCTTCATTTGATGTTAAAAAAGCTATTGTATTATCATACGGTTTAATTTTTTCAATAATTTTTTGAAAGCGATCCATTATTATATCAGCAGCCACTATTCCACCATATTGCCCTTGATAATAAATTGGGGATGATAAACTGGTCATAAATTTCTTGGCCTCCCCTTGTTCAACAACTTCATCCCAGTAGGGTTCCCATAATAGATCCATAAGGTTTTCCTTTACCCACTTGTATTTCCCTGCATCACCATCAATACTTCTAAGCGATGTACTATGTGATATCACATTATTTTCTTTCATCAGTACATGGGCTTCTCTTCCATAATCATTTGTCCATGTAGTGTCAATGAAGCGTAATTCCCAACTATCCCAAAGCTTATATAAATCAGGAGTGTTTTCGTATACCTTGTAATACATTTTCATAAAAAGAGATTGCCATTCTTCAGGTTCCATGTTTTCGTATACTTGAAATGCTTTGGCAAGTGTTCGAAGTGTAACTAAATCGTTCGATAATTCTTTTTCAATTTTAAGTGCATTTTCAGCAGTTACTCTTTGCGCTAGTTTTTCAGCATCATTTAGCGCTAATTGTCGGGTTTTATAGCTAATATATCCAACCGATGAGGCGAAAATTAAAATTGATGTGATTAGTATGTAAACCAGCATCTTAGTATTAATCGTCATTTTTAGTTTCATCCGAGTAAAATTTATTTCGTTTTTGTATTAAATGCCTACAATTGGATTATTAAGATTCGTTATTTTTAAGTAGAAACCAATTGTAATCATAGTAAAATGTTTTATTTGTAGTTTCGAACGCTATTTTACGAAAAAAAAAGGGGATTAAAAAGCTTTATGTTCTTTAAAATAGCCTGCATTTACGCACATTTAATATGTGTACACCGGAATTAAGCCACAAGGAAATATAAAAGAGCCATGATTAATCCAATTGCTAATGAATAATTAATGGCTCTTTTAATATGGAATAAACTGAAAATTAATTTCTGAATTGTAAGTTTTTTGTACTTATGTCAAGATCGATAACAATTTTATTTGATTGATCGACTTCTTCTGCAAGTATAGCTTTTGACAATTTATTCAATATGGTTTTTTGAATAAATCGTTTAATAGGTCGTGCTCCAAAACTAGGATCGTAACCATTTTCAGCTATCCAATTAATGGCAGGTTCAGTAACTTCAATATGAAGGTTCGATTTTTCTAGTCGTTTGCTTACTAACTTTAATTGAAGTCTTGCAATTTCTTTAATTTCTTTTTTAAATAAAGGAGTAAACATAATTACTTCATCAATTCTATTCAAAAATTCTGGTTTAATCGATTGTTTTAATAATTCATAAACTTTTTTGCTGGTATTTTCGAATAATTCTTCTTTGTTTTCCTCAGTAAAGCTTGCAAATTCGGTTTGAATTAATTCCGAGCCTGTATTTGAAGTCATTATTATAATGGTGTTTTTGAAATTTACGGTTCGTCCTTTGTTATCGGTCAATCTGCCATCGTCAAGCACTTGCAATAAAATATTAAAAACATCAGGGTGTGCTTTTTCAATTTCATCCAAGAGAATTACTGAATAGGGTTTTCTTCGAACCGCTTCTGTTAGTTGACCACCTTCGTCATATCCCACATATCCTGGAGGTGCTCCAACAAGTCTTGATATCGAATGTCGTTCTTGATATTCCGACATATCTATTCTGGTTATTTGATTTTCATCATCGAATAAAAACTCGGCTAAAGCTTTGGCAAGTTCTGTTTTACCTACGCCGGTCGATCCTAAAAATATAAATGAGCCGATGGGTTTGTTTTCATCTTGAAGGCCTGCTCTACTTCTCCTTACGGCATCGGCCACTGAATTAATTGCTTCGTTTTGTCCAACTACGCGTTTATGTAATTCTTCCTCCAAGTTGAGTAGTTTCTCTTTCTCCGTTTTAAGCATCTTTTTAACAGGAATTCGAGTCCATCTAGCAACAACTTCTGCAATATCTTCAGGTGTAACTTCCTCTCTAATAAGTGCATCATGCCCTTGCATTTTTGTAAGTTCAGCTTTTAATTTTTCGATGCTTGTTTCGGCTTCTTTAATTTTACCATATCTTAATTCAGCCACTTTTCCAAAATCGCCTTCACGTTCTGCTTTGTCAGCTTCTTGCTTAAAATCTTCTTTGAGTTTTTTGTTCGCTTGTAACTCATCAATTACATGTTTTTCTGATTCCCATTTTGCTCGCAACGATTTGTATTTGCTATTTAACTCAGCCAATTCTTTTTTTATTTGATCCAATTTTGATGAATTGCCTTCTCTTTTAATGGCTTCTCTCTCAATTTCTAATTGTTTAATATTTCTTGATAACTCATCAATTTCTTCTGGAACCGAATTCATCTCCAAACGCAGTTTCGATGCCGCTTCATCAATTAAATCGATAGCCTTGTCGGGTAAAAATCTATCTGAAATGTATCGTTGAGAAAGTTCAACAGCAGCTATCAATGAGTCATCTTGAATTCGTACTTTGTGGTGGTTTTCGTATCTTTCTTTTAATCCACGTAAGATAGAAATTGCACTTAGAGTATCAGGTTCACTAACCATAATTGTTTGAAATCTTCGTTCCAGAGCTTTATCTTTTTCAAAGTATTTTTGGTATTCATTTAATGTCGTTGCTCCAATTGCCCTAAGCTCTCCTCTAGCTAATGCAGGTTTAAGAATGTTCGCAGCATCCATAGCTCCTTCGCTTTTACCAGCACCAACTAAGGTGTGAATTTCATCAATAAATAATACAATTTCGCCTTCTGAATTTATAACTTCTTTTACAACTGCTTTTAAGCGTTCTTCAAATTCACCTTTGTATTTTGCCCCAGCAATTAAGGCTCCCATGTCTAAAGAATATATGGTTTTTGATTTTAAGTTTTCAGGAATATCTCCATTTATTATTCTGTGTGCTATTCCTTCTACAATTGCAGTCTTACCTACACCGGGCTCTCCTATTACAATAGGGTTGTTTTTTGTTCTGCGACTAAGAATTTGAAGTATCCGCCTAATTTCATCATCGCGACCAATAACTGGATCTAGTTTCCCTTTGGATGCTTGCTGATTTAGATTAATTGCATATCTATCTAATGAGTTGTATCTATTTTCAGTCGATTCGCTATCAGTAGTTTGTCCTTTTGTTAATTCCTCAATTATTAATCGAAGAGATTTTGTGTTTATGCCCAAATCTTTTAGCAAATTTGAAATTTGATCATTGATTTTGGTAAAGCCAAGCCATAAATATTCAACAGGAACAAATTTATTTCCTTTTTTATTCGATTCATTTTGAGAACTAGTAATTACTGTGGAAGCATCATTCGATAGATAGGCTTGTCCTCCTTCAATTTTTGGATACGATTTTATTATTTGATCCAACAGAAGTTCTAAATCGTTCCTTTTTGCGGAATGTTTTTGCAAAATATATTGACAAATATTTTCTTCGACTTGTATTAAACCTTTTAGAAGGTGGCCGGTTTCAATGGCTTGATTGTTATTTATATTCGCCAATTGAGCAGCTTTTTCAATGGCTTCTTGTCCTTTTATTGTGAAATTATTTAAATTCATTTGAATAACTATTTAGGTTTTCTTCTTATTATGCAAAATGCAATCCAAACGCTTAACCGTGTCAAAACGACACAGTTAGTGCGTGTTTTTGCCAAAACGACACAAAAATGATGAATAAATAAAATTAGGAGCTTAAATAATATGTTTTGTAAGCGAAAAGTTCATTTTTTGTGATAAAAGGAAAACCTATGAGAGCGATTAACGTAAAAAAACGATATATAATTGTAGATATAGATAAAAAAAAAATATATTTGCATGAACGAATGACTTAATAATGAAACAAAATTATTTGCTTGACGCAGAAAATCTAGTTTTCCAAAAGGATCAAAATTCATTTAAGAGTAAGGTTAAAAGGGCACTTAGGTATTTTTATATGGGTGGTTTTTTAGCATTTATTTTTTGGATAATTCTTTTTTCTGGGTTAATTAATTCTCCTAAGAGTATTATTATGCATAATACGAATAATGAGTTGGTTGCTCAGTTAAGCAATGTTAATTCAAAGTTCGATTCTATATCTAATCTATTATCACATGTTCAGCATAAAGATGATAATTTGTATAGGGTAGTGTCTGAAATTGATCCTATATCTCCATCAGAAAGACAAGCCGGTTTTGGGGGTACTGATAAATACAAAAATTTACAAGGTTTTTCAAATAGCGAAATTTTAATAGAATCTGCAAAAAAGAGTGATATTTTAAAAAATCAACTTAAGGTTCAATATGAGTCATATAGTACTGTTTATAGTTGTGTTCGTTTAAAAAATGATAGTTTATTATCAATTCCAGCCATTTCACCAATTGCTCCTATCGATTTTTATAGAATTTCAGATAAATTTGGAATGAGAGTTCATCCAATTACGAGAAAAATTCATAAGCATACTGGCATAGATATGGCTGCTAATATTGGAAAGCCAATTCATTCAGTTGGGAAGGGTAAAGTTATAAATGTTAGAAAATCGAAATATGGTTATGGTAATAATGTTATTATCGACCATGGCTTTGGATTTAAAACACTATATGCACACATGAATACTATTTATGTTAAGAAAGGTGATCAAGTATTAAGAGGAGAACAAATTGGGACTGTAGGAAATACAGGTTCTTCAACTGGTCCTCACCTACACTATGAAGTTATCTATAAGCATCATAAAATAAATCCTGAAACTTATTTTATTGAGGATTTAACAAATAGAGAGTACCTGAATATGGTAAACGCATTTGCTTCAAGCAACTAAATTTTTTTGTTTTTCCAATTGCCATATTTTAAGTACAAAAGGCTAAAAGTTCCTAATAACATTCCATAAACAATTTCCATTATCCAAACATGTTGTATTAAAGCATTTGGTTTTTTTGAAATATAGAAAACTCCCAACATATAAATTGTAATTATTGTGATTTCAAGAAAAAGAGATGTTATTGTATTTCCTGTTCCTGAAACTGCTTGATACATTATAAAACCAAATCCTAAGGTATATGCGGCCACCATTACAACATAAAACACAGGTAATGTTGCATTAATTATATCTGGTATATTTGTAAAAAATCCTATAATTTGGATTGGGAAAATTAAACAAATAGTGGTTAATGAAAATATTCCAATTCCGCTTAATAAAAGCGTTTTTTTAATTATTTCTGGTACATATTTAGTTTCATTTCTTCCCATTGAATAGCTTACTAAGGTGTTTGTTGCGGAAGCAAATCCCATAATTGGAAGAATCATAATAATATATATGCTTCGAATAATATTTGAAACAGCTAAGGGTATTTCACCCATTTTTTCAACAAAAATAAAAAACAGAAACCATGCTGAAAAGGAAATGAAATTTTGCAGAGTAGTAGGGGAGGCAATGACGAAAATTTTCTTTAACAATGATTTGTCAAACTTCTCTCTTTTAAAGAGATTGAATTTTTTAACTTTTTTATTCAATAGGGTATAAACAAAGAAAAATATAAGAGCGCAATATTCAGCTATAACAGAAGCAATGGCAGCTCCTTTTATTAGTAATTCTGGAAAATTCCCTATTCCAAAGATCAATAAATAGTCAAAAGTAACATTAACTAATGCCATTAGTATGGTGGTATATCCAATTATTTTAGTATTAGATGTACCTATATAAAAGGCTCTAAAGGTAATGTTGATAAAGGCGGCAAATAATCCCCAAATACGTATGTTTAAAAAATCCTGACTTTGTGATTTTATAGCTTCTGATGAAATCATAAAATCGAGAAAATAGGGGTTAAAAGCCTTTACTATACCAACAACAACAATAGCTAATATAATTAACACAACAAATGAATGCAGAAGTGTTTTGTTAATACTTTCAATGTTGTTTTCGCCAAATCTTCGGGCAATTATTATTTGTACGCCAAGACCAAATCCCCAGCCTAACATTACAATAGCCAAATAAAATATACTACCAATGGCTACGGCTCCAAGTTCTGTTTCACCCAATCGGCCCACAAATGCCGTATCAACTATAGTTATTAAATCTTGAGCAATACTTCCAAGGATTATCGGAAAAGCTATTTTCCAGATGTTTTTAAAGGAATATGTTTTAGCTGTGTTCATTATTTATAAAAGTAAAAGCTGTAAAACGAAAAGAATTACAGCTTTTGAGATATGTTTATTAATTTATTTTAAATAATCAATATAGTAATTAGATATTTTATCCATTAAGTGGATTCTATCGTAACCACGAACATTGTGCTCTGCTCTAGGATAAACAAAATAGTCAACAGGAACTCTGTTTTTTATGCATTCACGAACAAATGATTGACTGTGCTGCCAAACAACCGTATTATCAATGGCACCTTGAATTATTAAGAGTTTGCCCTTTAAATCACGAGCTCTTGGTAGGAGTGATGTGTATTGATAACCCTCTGGATTTTGCTCAGGTGTATCCATGTATCTTTCACCATACATAATTTCATAATATTTCCAGTCAATTACAGGACCTCCAGCTGTTCCAACTTTAAAAGTCTCAGGGTAATTTATCATAAGTGAGATTGTCATAAAACCACCATAGCTCCATCCACTAACCCCGATTTTATCCATAGCGACAAAACCTAAACCTTCAAGTAATTTAACTCCTTCCATTTGGTCTTTCATTTCATTAACACCACATTGGCGATGAATTACATTTTCAAATTCAAGGCCTCTGTTTGCCGAACCACGATTATCTACAGTAAGCATAACATAACCTTTTTGAGCCATATAATAATTCCACATACGCGCTCCACCGAGCCATTGGTCATTAATTAGTTGTGCGTGTGGTCCACCGTAAACGTAAATAATTGCAGGGTACTTTTTAGTTGAATCAAAATCAATAGGTTTAATTAATCGATAATATAAATCAGTAACACCATCGGCTGCTTTTATGGTGCCAATTTCCATTTTAGGCATATTGTATTCGCTTAATGGATTAGTAGCCTTTAAAATGGATCTAACAATGTCTCCTTTTGTTGAAACTAGTTGAATTACATTAGGTGTTTCTGTATTTGAATATTTGTCGATAAAATATTTTCCATTTTTATTTAATGTAATGTTATGCGTTCCTTTTTCAGTAGTTAGTTTCTCAATCTTTCCTGATTTTAAAGCAACTTTATAAAAATGTAATTCAATGGGGCTTTCAGCGGTTGATGTATAATACATATATTTTGAATCAACGTTTAAAATGTCAATTATCTCCCATTCTCCTTTGGTTAACTGTTTAACTAATTCTCCAGAAGTTTTATAAATGTAGGCGTGATTGAAACCATCGTTTCTAGTTTGATAAATAAATTGATCTTCATTTGATGGTAAGAAAATTAGTTTGTGTTGAGGTTCTACATATTTGTCATTTTTTTCTTCAAACAGGGTTTTTATTAGTTTGCCACTTAAATCATAAGAATTAAGTTTCATATGATTTTGGTCGCGATTTAATACCTGAATGTATATGGATTCCTCATTAGGAGCCCATGTTATATTTGTTAAGTATTTTTCTGAAATAGTATCTTCCTTTTCAATGAAAGTAGTTGATTGAGTTTTTAGGTTAAAAACACCAAGACTAACATGTTCGCTGCTCATTCCTGCCATTGGATACTTGATATTGGCAAGTTCAGCTTCTCTGGCAGTTATATCAACCAGTGGGTAATCTTTTACTTTCGATTCGTCTTTGCGATAAAAAGCAAGGTAATTACCTTTTGGCGACCAAAAAATTCCACCATCAATTCCAAATTCATTTCTACTTACCGATGTTCCATTAACAATGTTTTCATCTTCATCGTTGCTTACTTGAATAGCTTTATTGTCAGTTCCTATTACAAATAAATTATTCTTAATGGTGTAGGCAATCATTACTTTCTCCACAAAAACATTTATGTTTTCAGCATTTTCAGGAATTGAAATAAAATTCAATACTTTATTTTTATTTAATGAATAATAAACCCAGGTGTTGTTGTATTGAAAATCAAATTCTTCATTATTAGCCCAAGTAATGTTTGGCATATGTTTTATCGAATCTAAGTTTGTTTTTACAAGAGCTGCATTTAATTCGTCTAAATTTAATATTACTGACGAATCACTGGAGTTAACCGATTGCCCATAAATAGTTGCCTGATCTTTAAATGTTAAGGTATTGGATTCGCCTTTCCAGTTTATATTCCAAATTGTTTTTGGATAAAGTTCACGCCATTGACCAATTACAGCTTCCTCAATAGTGAATAGCTTATCTTGTCCAATTAAAACAGTACTGATGATTGCAATTAAAAATAAAAATGTAAGTCGTTTCATAATTTGTGTTTTATCAAAATTTGCCTCAAATATACAATTCATAGAATTATTTATTTGCTATAAATATCATATTTTGAAATGTTTTTAAAATTGAATCCCACAATGTGGGTTCATATTCCCCGCAGCTTGCTGCGAGAAAACAAAAGTTTTACTATTTTGAGGCCTCGTCTGTTTGCAGCAAGGTAGTTCATTTTCAACATGTGCAAAAAGCTAATTATTAAAGGGTTATTTGTAATGGTTTAAATATTTATTCATTTTTTAGCAAAATGTGACTTCAATTCATGCCTGATTATTGCTTACAAAAACAATTTTATAGTAGAATTAAAATATCATGTTAAAAAATGAGACTGTTATTTAATTAGAATTAAATTGTAAGCTTATTGAAGCCTTGATGGTTCAAAGCTTTGAGAATTCATAATTTTTTCATTACTTGCATATAAATATGTTAGCAACCTTATAACCTGTTGTATGATTATCATGAAAAGGTATTTTGTTTTATTTGGCTGTTTCGTTCTACTTGCAACATCTTGCAAGAATGACAAAAAGGGAACAGTGAATGTTGAAAAAGCTTTAGAAGTTGAATTAGACACCACCAGTAAAGTCATTAAGTTTGAGAATTCTTTATTTAGTATTCCATCTCCTTATCAATTATCGATATTAATTAAGGAGATTGGAGCTAATTATAATTCAGAATTATTGAATCCATCGGATAACTTTAAGCAGTATACCAGTTTGTTTAAAAAATCGATAAATCTGGGTATTTATGGAGCCGACTTGGCGTATTTAAATATTTATGAGCAATCGCCCTCTGCAATTACTTATTTTTCAGTTATAAAAATTTTAGCGCAAGACTTAGGTTTAAGTGCAGCTTTCAGTCCTAAAATATTCAGTAGAATTGAAAACAATATCGATAATCAAGATTCTCTATTGTTTATCATGTCAAACACTTATCGTGATGTCGATTTCTTTCTTAAAGAAAATCAAAGACAACGAGAAGGTACACTGGTTTTAGCTGGAGGTTGGATTGAGGCAATGCATATTCTTACAAAATTGGCTATCGAAACAAAAAGCGAACAGCTTATTCAACGAGTAGGTGAAAATAAGCAGCCTCTGGAAAACCTAATTAAAATTTTGCAACCTTATTATAATGAATCAGAGGATATTGAGAAATTGATTGAAGACTTAATTGATTTGTCATATGAATTTGATGCGGTTGAAACAGCATATAAGTATGTAGAGCCTACAACTGAACCCGAAAATAAAATAACTAGGGTACATTCAGAAACCAAAATTGTAATTACAGAAAGTGTATTAAAAGTGATTGATTCAAAAATTGAAGAAATTAGAAACTTGCTAATCAAATAATAATATGAAAATGAAAAAATTAGCACTAATCTCTATATTAGTTGTCTTTGCTTTTTCGAGCAAAATATTTGCCCAGTTAGATTCTACCTTAAATTTATGTCAATCGCACATGAATTTACCTTATATATCCGATGGGCAGTCGTATACTGCTCTTTTAAATGGAGATGAAGTTGCTGAGTTTTATGCAACATTTTATGGAGAGAGTACCTACAGAATTGTTGGTTATAGTGGATCTAATGAGGGGAACTTGATTTTTTCAGTGTATGATCAAGAACGGAATTTATTGTTTACAAACAACGACTATCAAAACATTCCATTTTGGGATTTTGAATTTGATTATACAATGGATTGTATTATAGAAGCTAAACTCGATGCAAAAAATTTAACCTCTGGTATTGCTGTATTGCTTATTGGATTTCAACAATAATCTGTTTTTAACAAATTAATTGATCCATGAGCGAGAGGATTCTGAAAGCTTTAATGCAATTATTCGCAATTATTGCTGGTCCCAGGACTAACAATAGGAATGGAAGAAGCATTGTAGAATCGTTTCTAAAACAACAGCTCAACGAAGGGATAGTAGATGAATATCTCATATTATTCGATGGCTACTACGCACTTTACCAAAAAAGGCAATCTCGTGAAGGGAAAAAGGAAAAAAACCTATCACTAAGCTCCGTTAAAGTTTTAAAAATATGTACTCAAATAAATGAGGAGTTATCGTTGCGCCAAAAAGTTGTGGTGCTGATAAGACTTTTTGAATTTGTTAAAACTGATAACGAAATTTCTGATCAGGAACTAGAATTTATTTACACCGTTTCTGATATTTTCCATTTTACTATTGACGATTTTGAAAAATTAAAGCAATATGTGTTAAGTGATTTTGAAAATATGCCTCAAAATGCACACATGTTATTAATAGATGGCGATTTAGCAACAAACAAAACAAATGTTAGGCATCTATTTCAAGAGTCGTTTGAGGATAAAATATGGGTAGTGTATTTTGCTTCAGCAGATATGTATTTGGCTAGGTGCTTTGGCGATCATGAATTATATTTGAATGGTCAGTTAGTGTTGATCGATCGAGTTTATGTGCTTACTCAGGGTTCGGCCTTGCGCAATTCCAAAATGCAACCCATTTACTATTCCGATATTATAAGTACGTATTATTCAGGCGACATTGGTGATAAAACTCAATTTGAAGCAAGAAATCTCGAATATGTATTTAAGGGTGGCAAAAAAGGTTTAAATAATATCAATTTTGTCGAAGAGTCAGGAAATTTAATTGGTATTATGGGAGCCAGTGGGGCTGGAAAAAGTACTTTGTTAAATGTTTTAAATGGGAGTTATCGTCCATCGGTTGGAATAGTTACAATTAATGGAATTGACATTCATAACGATAAACATAAAATTGAAGGATTAATAGGTTATGTTTCTCAGGATGATTTGCTTATTGAGGAACTTTCGGTATATCAAAACTTATATTTCAATGCCAAATTATGTTTTGGTAATCTTTCTACTTTTCAATTAAACAGAAAGGTATTAAGAATTCTTCAAAACCTTGGATTGCTTGAAATTAGAAATATGATTGTAGGTTCACCACTAAACAAAAAAATTAGTGGTGGGCAGCGTAAAAGATTAAATATTGCTTTAGAATTAATTCGTGAACCAGCTATTTTATTTCTTGATGAACCTACTTCTGGTTTATCCTCAAGAGATTCAGAGAATATAATGGATCTTTTAAAGGAATTAACTTTAAAAGGAAAATTAATTTTTGTTGTTATTCACCAGCCTTCGTCCGATATTTTTAAAATGTTTGATAAGCTTTTTATTTTAGATCAAGGAGGTTATTTGATATATAATGGTAATCCTGTTGATTCTATAATTTATTTTAAATCAAAAGTGCATCAAGCGAATTGGAATGATAGTGAATGTAGGCTATGTGGAAATGTAAATCCCGAGCAAATATTTAATATTGTTGAATCAAAAGTCCTAGATGAATACGGTACGGTAACTCATAATAGAAGAAAAACGCCTCAGGAATGGTATAAATATTTTAATAAAAATTCAAAATTTGATTCTGAAGTTGAAAAAATAACAGACCAATTACCACCTATATCATTCAAAATTCCAAATAAAATTAAGCAGTTTTCAGTTTTTGTAACACGCGATGTGCTTTCAAAACTTTCAAACATACAATATTTGGTAATAAATATTTTAGAAGCTCCAGTGCTAGCATTTATTTTATCATACATAATTAAATATTACAGCTTAAATAGCGACGGGTACTCATTAAGTACCAATCCAAACTTGCCTGTTTATATATTTATGTCCGTAATTATTGCAATTTTTATTGGATTAACTGTTAGTGCTGAAGAAATAATAAAAGACAGAAAAATACTTAAAAGAGAGCGCTTTTTAAATTTAAGCAGAACTAGCTATTTGTTTTCTAAAATTGCAATATTGCTTGTTATTTCAGCATTTCAAGCTATGTTTTTTGTGCTAATCGGAAATAGTATCATGGGAATACAAGGAATGTATTTTCAATATTGGCTTGTTTTATTTAGTACATGGTTTTGTGCTTCTTTGTTAGGTCTTAATATTTCTGACAGTTTTGACACTGTAGTAACTATTTATATATTAATACCATTTTTAGTGATTCCTCAATTGGTATTAAGTGGTGTTATAGTATCTTATGATAAATTAAATCCGAATATTTCTTCGCCTGCGAATGTTCCTTGGTTTGGCGAGATTATTACAGCTCGATGGTCATATGAAGCACTGGCTGTGTATCAGTTTGCTGAGAATGAATATGAAAAACAATTTTACCCCTATAATAAAGTAATGAGTCATGCCGATTTTATGAAAAATTACTGGGTAAAAACACTTTTAAACAAGGTGTCGTATTGTGAAAGGAACTATAAAAATCCTGTAAAACAGTTAAAAATAAAGGAAGAATTACTAGTGTTGAGAAATGAAATACGAAAGGAGATGCAATTAAATTCCTATGTAACATTTAGTAATCTAAACGATTTATATTTTGATAAGATTAATGAAGCTGTATTTAATAAAACAAATAATTATCTTAATTTCCTTAAAACTTATTATTTAAAACGGTATAATAAAGCAAATAACTTAAAGGATGAGTTAATTAATTCGCTACAAAAAACACCTGCTGAAAAAATTGCTTTTTTAAATACAAAAAAACAACATACAAATGAAAATTTAACCACATTTGTTAGGAATACGAATTCCTTAGAAAGAATTATAGAAGTTGAGGGAGCGCTAATTCAAAAGATTGATCCTATATATTTAGAACCAGAAGGAAGTTTTATTAAAGCTCATTTTTATTCACCATCAAAAAATGTATTTGGCAAAACATACAGCACTTTATGGGTGAATATTGTAGTTGTTTGGGCTTTTAATTTACTGTTATATATAACTCTTCATTTTCGAGCATTAAGACGAATTATTGAATATTTTGCTTCAAAAAAGTATTTTAATATTGGGAATGCAAAAGATTAAGGCCATCAATGATTTTAACATCAATAGCCTTAATTATTCGAAACAAAATTCTTACTCGTCTATTTCAATCATTTTAAATGGAATCTTAATAATTGATTGGTAATCTTCTCCAGCTTCAAGCATATCTTCATCATCCTCTTCGTAATACCAATTAATTAACACTTCGTTTCCGCTTTTGTAAATGGCTTCAAGTTTC
The DNA here is from genome assembly GCA_016342715.1 of Salinivirgaceae bacterium. GTDB lineage: Bacteria > Bacteroidota > Bacteroidia > Bacteroidales > SZUA-534 > JAEINW01. Next base: position 20,524 of record JAEINW010000034.1, read on the forward strand.
TTAAATACGTCAAGAATACACTTTGAGCTACTAGTATTGAAATATTCCAATTGAATGTTAACTTCAGTTAGACTAGCGGGATTTGATAAATATTCTTCCAGCCAATCAACTAAAGGTTTATAAAATTCAATAGAGTTTTCAGGAATTGAGCGTCCCTTAATTTCAACTTTTCCTTTGTCGTTGTCAAAATGTACCGTTGGTGTTTTTGGTGTTCCAGCAATTGAAATTGGTTCCATATGATTCCGGTTATTTAAATTATTCTACAATATTTATAATTAAGCTAAAAAAATAATATTCCTTTGTGTAGTTATGAAATTCAAAATCTAATTTGCTTCCAGATTTACGTGCCATATCAACCATTCCAAGTCCACCGCCACCTTTATCTGAAAACTCCTGATTGTTTAAAATCTCCTTATATAAATCTTTTAATTCTTCGTTATTTAATGAATTTATGTTTTCTAAATGTTTGCTTAAAAAGTCTTTTTGCTTTTGGTTAACAAAATTTCCAGCAATAATGTGATAGCCAATTTGATTTTTTGTTAATAAACAAATTGCAAATTTACCTTGTTCAACTCCATCATCATTTTCTTTAACTGTTAATGAATGATGAAAAAGATTTTGCAAGCACTCAACCAATACATTATAAATTTTCTTCTTAGCTCTTGATGAAGCATTCTCTATGTTTTCTTCAATTTTATCAAGCGAGTCTGTAATCAGAGATCCAGAAACTACCCCTTTGAAAAGAAATAGAACTTCATCTTTACTATGTTTTGCTAACCAATTCTGGACGCTAAAGACCATACTTTTTCTCTCATGTAAAGGTTTGTATCACAAATATAAAAAAAAAATATAAAATCAATTGATTTTAAGTCCTTATATAAAATAAGGAATTCATTAAATTTACAGGATTTTTAAGAATAATCAAATTTATTATGATATATACTATAGGTGAAACCGTTTTGGATATAATTTTCAATAGCATTGAAAAGGTGAAAATTAAACCGGGAGGGTCTATGTTGAATACAGCGGTATCATTGGGTCGATTGAGGTTACCTGTGAGCCATATTTCAATTACTTCTACTGATAAAGCATCTGATATGCTAATTGAATTTCTGGATAAAAATAATGTGAACTGCGATTATTTTTTTAGGAAAGACTATATAAAAACAAATTTAGCATTGGCTCATTTAGACCAAAATAACAATGCTGAATATAGTTTTTATAAAGATAAATTGATTGATACTCCTAATTTGAAATTTCCTGAATGCACTTCAAATGATTTGATACTGTTCGGGTCTTTTTATAGCTTGAATCCAATAATTCATAATCAACTTAGTAATTTTTTAATTGATGCAAAAGCTAAAGGAGCTTATATTATTTATGATCCAAATTTTAGAAAAACTCATTTAGATAATTTACAAGAACTAAAACCGTTTATAATTTCGAATCTTGAAAAATGCAATTTAGTAAAGGCATCAAACGAAGATTTTGAAAATATTTTTGGTGTGAATAATTCAAAATCGGCATGGAAAATTTTGAATAAAATATCGATAGAAAATTTAGTTTATACAAAGGGAAAACAGGGTGCAGAACTTATTAATAATGATATTAAAATTAGTGTGTTGGCAAAAAATATATCAACAAAAAGTACTATTGGGGCAGGTGATACTTTTTCTGCAGGAATAATATTTTATTTGCATGAGAATTTTGTTAAACACAATAGGACAATTATTTTATCGGAAAAGGATTGGAAAGACTGTCTGGAACTAGCTACTGAATTTTCTTCTCAAACCTGCCAGAGCTACGATAATTATATATCGCATGAATTTGCAAATAAAGTAAACAATGTATAGTAAAGACGAAGCGAGACTTTTAATGGGTGAGTTTTGGGAATCATTTGGAAACTACACCAAATTTTACTCAATAAAAATAGGAGAACCTATAAAATGGATGTTATATAAAACCGAAATAAAAGGCTTGGAATTAAAGTTTGAGCTTGAAAAAAAGGAAGTTAGAGTAGTGCTTGAATCTAATTCAAAGAATGAAGAATCGAGGTTTGACATTTTTGTTGAATTGGATAAATACAGAAAAATAATTAATGAGGGGTTTTCTGAATCATTAATTTGGATGGATGAATATGAAATATCTCCCGGCAAAATTGTTTCTAGAATTTATAAAGAGCTTCCTGAAATAACCTACCATAATAAGGATAATTGGCCTAAAATATTTGAATTTATGGCTTCGAATATGTATTTATTGCAATCGAATTTTGAAGTGATTCATGACCTATTTAAAGATAAATTTGGAAAATGATTTTCTCTTGTATAAGAATTAACTTTTTAACGATATATATTATTTATCGATTTAGTATGTAGCCTTAATTAATTGCTCACCAACCCCAATTGCATATCCAGAGTGAATATAAAGTATTTTATGTTTTCGTATTAATACTACTGAGGGTTTTTCGCCTAACTTAATGTTTGATTGCGTTTTTAAAGTTTTAAGTTGTTGCCAGTTTTTATCAAATAAAATTGTACCATTTTTCGATAGATTTAAAGATTCTAAAAGTTTAATTGTTTCTTCATTTCGCTGGTTGATTATAAAAAATAACTTTATTTTATTGTTTAAAAATTCAGTTTTCAAATTTTGAATATCATTTAATACATGTTTTGAAGGTTCCTCATTTAATTCCATCCAAATTAAAGCCTTAGTTTCTTCTCCAGTTATTTCAAAGGTTTCATTGTTTGTGTTTTTGAAAAATAATGGACACTTAAAATCAACCAATACTTTTTCCTCAGGGGAAGGTTCGGTAAATTCTATTTTCACTTTTGTAGTTTTATTATGGTCAACTTTAAAGAAATTTAATTTACTTAAAACTGAACCATCAGCTTGTCTGTTTCCTGTTATTAGTAAATAGCTACCAGTATCTACCGACAATTTGCTATTAAATTCACTTAAAGGCTTATTCCATCCATAATCTAAGGTGTTAAATCTTCCATTTTCAAACTTAGCCAATGAGAATTGAATTCGATATTGTGGGTCGATGTTTACATTTTTAGCTTTGGAAAGCTTGATAAATCCTTTAGCTCTTTCGGTATTTGTTGTTGTTTCAAAAATGGCATCAGCCCAATTTGCTCCATCAAAAAACTGTGGAATATTTGTGGCAGGTTCTAGTCTAGCAGGAATGGATAATGATCTGCAACTTAAAACAAAAAATATATCTCTTGAAAATTTATCAGAAACCCTAAGTTCATAAACTCCTTTGGGTGTTAAGGGTACTTTGTAATAATTAAGTTCATCGTCAATTTTGAGTTCATCTTTTATCCAATCAACCAATTGGTTGGCATTTGAAATATTTAGCTTGGTAAATTCCCTTTTAAGGAAACTTTTTGAATCAGATAACATTTCGTTTGCTACTCGAGGATTAAATATATACTCATTAAATAATTCTTCGTTCTCAACATTTTTAAGAATTGTCATGCTACATTTAAAATTATTAATGATTGTTTCCGATTCAACATCTCTTAAATCTTTATCGGATATTAATTTTAGTTGAACTAGAGAATATTCTTTATTTATTGGTGCTGTATGCTTTAAATAGGCTACAATATTTTGCCAATTGCCTCTGCTTTTTTTAATGTAATGCCAAACAATATCCTTGTCAATGTGTAATTCGTCAGCAAGGGAATAAGACTTGTCTTGACTTATAAATGTTGCTACATAGGCATTTCTTATTGAATCCTCATATGCTAACTGTTTTGTATTTAAACTTTGTTCGTAATCAGAAACAATTGTTTTTGATTTCTTTGCAATTGGAGGAATCAAATTAAAAGATTCGGAAAAAGGAAAGTCAGGATTTTTGTAGAGTAAAATTTTAATAGTATCGCTTGTTTCTACTGTAGCTTGTTTGTAACTGAATTTATTATTTTTATACACCCAAATTAGCAAGTCTCCATAACCAGTTAAAAAAGAGCATAAACCTAAATCATTTGTTTTTTGTTTTGAAAGCGGATAGAATTCAGCATAATTGTATAATTGAAATTCTACAGTTGCATCTTTTATAGGGTGGTTGTTGTTATCTAATACTTTTACAAATATTTCCTTGGTTGAAGCATAGTTTCCAATTAAGTTCATGTATGCAAATTTTTCTTTCTGGGTGTCAATAATTTCGTTGCCCTTATATTTGCCAATAGCTTTTGAATGCACTAGCATTGTGCGTAAAACAGGTTCATCAAACCAGGCTACGTTTAGTTTTGGTTTTGGTTCACAAGCCCCCATGTAATACCATTTTCCATCAATCCAAACTTCTACCCATGCATGATTATCATCGCAATGTGCCCAGCGTGGAGTGTAACATTGACGAGCAGGAATGCCAACTGAACGCAAAGCAGCAACAGTGAAGGTTGATTCTTCACCGCATCTTCCATAAGCCGATTTTATAGCTCCCAAAGGGCTGATTGTTCTCTCGCATGTCGATTGATAAATAACCTTTTCGTGGCACCAGTGATTCACCTCAAGAGCAGCTTCTTTAAGTGTCATTCCTTCTAAACGATTTTTTAATTCGTTGTAAAAAACGAGTCTTGATGAATCCAAATTTTCATTATTTACCCTAGGAGCTAACACATAATGTCTGAAAATATCCAATGGAATTGATGCTCCCCAAGGCATCGATTTTCGAGTTGCAAACGCAGTACGAATTTGTTTAAGGAAGAAGTCGCCATCGTAATCTGCTATATCAGATAATGGCATGTAAGCATATAAGAATTTTAGTGCTTCCTTTTCTTCTAAAGTAATTTGCTTTTGAAATACTGTAAATAATTGCTCCGATCTGTTTGATGCTAATTTCTCAACAGTTTTAAAATCGTTTAAAACTGTATTCCGGTATTCAGCATCTTGTAAAAAATGCGGTTCGTTTTTGCATGAAGAAAAAACGATAAGTAGGGTAGCAAATATGTTTAGTATTTTTTTCATATTTCAAATTATTAACAATCGATTGTACTGTATATTCTGTTGTAAATTAAACTATTATAGTTTTTGGTATATCAAATATATGTAAATAATTTATTTTACCGATAGATAAACTGTTGTTTTGTAAAACATAAAAATAGCATAAAAACCTATAATACAAATATATAAAACCTATTTAAGATCATTTTTAGAAATTATTTTTTAAGTGTGCAATCGATTGTACAAATAAAGTTTTATATTTGAATTATTAAATCTAATTACTGTTTTTTTATGGGTGAAAAAATTACCACCATACAAGACATTGCCGATCGATTAAAGATAACCAGATCAACGGTGTCTAGAGCTTTGAGTGATAGCCCTAGAATAAGCGACAAAACAAAGAAGAAAGTTCGTGAGATTGCAAAAGAGTTAAACTATGTACCAAATACTCTTGCATCAAATTTAAGAAAAGGAAAATCGTTTACCATCGCCTATGTGGTTCCTGATATATCGAACCCATTTTTTGCAAAAATTGGTCGCTTAATTGAAAGCATCGCTCTTAAAGAAGGTTATTTTTTATTAGTGGGTAGCACTGATGAAGATGCTAAAAAGGAGGAGGCTCTAATTAACAATTTAATGAATCGTCAAATTGATGGTTTGGTATTAGCTTCAACAAAGGTTAATAGTAAAGTGGTTAAGAATTTAGTTGATAGAAATTTTCCTTTAATACTCTTTGATCGCGTGGATGAAAAGGTAGATGGAAATTATGTATTGGTTGAAAATGAACAGTCGATGCAAAAAGCAACAGAAAGCTTAATTCTTCAGGGTTGTAAAAAGTTAGGGTTGCTTTCAATTACTCCAGAATTATATCCCTTAAATGCAAGGATTGCTGGGTTTAAAAAGGCTTTAGAAAGCAATCATTTTGAAATTAATACTGATTTAATTAGAAAAGTTGACAATAATAATATTAAGGAAAGTACTCATGCTGAAATGGCTTATTTAATTGAACAAGAGGTTGATGGAGTAGTATTTACCAATAATACCATGGCATCGCAGGCAATTTGGAATGTGAATATGTATTATAAAGATTTAGCTGAGAAATTAAAATTTGCTTCGTTTGATAATTTAGAGCTTTTTGATTATTCATTGCCCAAAATTACATCGATTGCACAGCCAATTGAATTTATTGCTAGAAATATCGCACATATGCTTCTCGATTTAATGGACAAAAAGGAAATGCAGGTAAAGAAATTGGTTCTGGAGCCAAACTTAATTAAGCGTTAAACGCATCGAAATTTTATTTAGAAAACATGAAACGTTGTTTTAGGATAGTTTATAAAATATTTTTTATTGGTTTTGTACTAATTGCTTGTAGAACAGAAACAAGAATACAATTAACGAATTGGGTCGATCCTTTTATTGGCACAGGTGGTCATGGACACACATATCCGGGGGCAACCCTTCCTTTTGGTATGGTTCAATTAAGTCCCGATACTCGTTTAACCGGATGGGATGGCTGCTCTGGTTATCATTATTCCGATTCTATTATTTATGGTTTTTCGCATACGCACTTAAGTGGAACAGGGGTGTCAGACTATGGTGATGTTCTCATAATGCCATTTTCAGGTAAGAATAATTTGCAAGGTGGTTATATAGATGAAAACACAAAAACTGATAAAGGTTACGGATCGGTATTTAGAAAAGAAACGGAAGTAGCAAAACCTGGATATTATAAGGTCCATTTAGATAAGGATGATATTGACGTTGAACTAACTTCAACGGAAAGAGTTGGTTTTCATAAGTATACCTTTGCTAATGGCAATGATCAGAAAGTAATTCTTGATTTGTTGCACAGAGACAAGGTTTTAGAATCATCAATCAAAATAAGTTCGGAAAATGAAATTGTTGGTCATAGAATTTCAAATTCTTGGGCTGAAGAACAGCATGTTTATTTTGTGATTCAATTTTCAAAAAAAATAGCATCAAAAAAAATATATAAAAATGATATTGTTGAAATGGCAACCTCATTGGAAGGTGAAAATCTGAAGGTCATTTTAACCTTTGAAAAATCTGATGATCCGCTCTTGGTGAAAGTGGGAATTTCAGCAGTTGATATTGAGGGAGCCAGAAAAAATATTGAAACTGAAGTTCCTGACTGGGATTTTGAAAATGTTAAACAAAAGGCAAATGATAGATGGGAAAAACAATTATCTAAAATTGAAGTTAAGGGTGGAAGTGATACCGATAAAATAAAATTTTATACGGCATTGTATCACACCATGGTTGTTCCAAATTTATTTATGGATGTTGATAAAAGGTATCGTGGTACCGATTTAAAAATTCATACGGCCGATAATTTTACAAATTATACCATTTTCTCGTTGTGGGATACTTACCGTGCTGCGCATCCATTATATACCTTAATTGAAAGAGAAAAAACGCTGGATTTTATTAACACCTTTTTAAATCAATATAAAAATGGGGGGCAATTGCCGGTGTGGGAATTGGCTGGAAATTATACGGGTTGTATGATTGGTTATCATTCGATTCCGGTGATTGTTGATGCTTATATTAATGGAATTACTGATTTTGATACCGAACTGGCTTTGGAAGCAATGCTAGCAAGTGCAAATGCCAATAAATTGGGCTTAGAACCTTATCGTGAATTTGGTTACATACCTTCAAATTTAGAAGCCGAATCGGTTTCAAAAACCTTAGAATATGCTTACGACGACTGGTGTATTGCTCAGTTTGCAAAGAAGATTGGGAATGATACCGTGTATAATGAATTTATTCAGAGAGCACAGAACTATAAAAATATTTTTGATCCAGAAACGGGATTTATGCGGGCAAAATACGATGCCACCTTTGTTAATCCATTCAATCCATCAGAGGTTAATTTTCATTACACAGAGGCCAATTCATGGCAATATTCTTTTTATGCGCCACAAGATGTAAATGGTTTAATTGAATTAATGGGCGGAAACGAATCATTTGAAAATAAATTAGATTCTCTTTTTATAGTTTCTTCAGAAACATCGGGTCGGCAACAAGTTGATATTACCGGACTTATTGGTCAATATGCTCATGGAAACGAACCAAGCCATCACATGGCCTACTTATACTCATTTATAGGTAAACCTCACAAAACTCAGGAATATGTAAATCAAATTAAGGAAACTTTGTATTCTGTAAATCCTGATGGACTTTCAGGAAATGAAGATTGTGGACAAATGTCGGCTTGGTATGTGATGAGTGCTATGGGTTTTTATCCGCTTACTCCAGCTTCGGGAAAATATATTTTAGCTACGCCAACCTTTAAAGAAGTTACTATTCATTTAGAAAATGGGAAAGAATTTAATATAAAAGCTTCCAGACTGAGCAAAAAGAATTTTTATGTGGACGAAACCTATTTAAATGGAGAAAAATATAATCGATTATATCTTTCTGTTAAAGATGTTTTAAATGGTGGCGCATTTACTTTTAAGATGTCAAACAAACTGCATGCAGAGAGAATTTACACAAAAGAAGAACTTCCCAAAGAAAATATTGACACAAAGAAAATTACTATTGCACCCTATGCAGTCTCATTGTCAAATGTTTTTACAGATACTATTGAGCTTGAGTTAAAATCGCCTCAAAAAGAGGCTGAAATTTTTTATTATTTCGACAATAGTAAAGTTGAAAAGTTCACTTCACCCATAAAAATAACTGAAAACAAAAGCATTCATTTTTATTCTGAATTTAAGGGAGTTAAAAGCAGTGATGTAAAATCGTCATATTTTAAAATACCTAAAAACAGAACTATCACAATTAAAGAGAAGTATGCTCCTCAATATGCTGCAAATGGCGATAAATCTGTTATTGATGGCATTACAGGAGGAAACGATTTTAGGTTAGGTGCATGGCAAGGTTACTGGGGTATTGATTTTGATGCTACTATTAATTTGGGTAAAGTAATCAATATTAAAAAGCTTGAATTAAGTTGTTTGCAAGATAGTCGATCGTGGATTTTTATGCCCAACAAAGTGGAATTTTTCATTTCCTTAAATGGAAAAGAATTTCAAAAGGTAGGTGAGGCTTTTCCAAAAACAAAAGTTGAAGATTATCAAGTGAAAACAGAATTGTTAAGTGTAGATATAAAAAACGAAAACGCAAAATATATTAGGGTTGTGGCTCATAATCAGGACTTAGTTCCCGAATGGCATTTGGGCGCAGGTAATCCACGTTGGGTTTTTGTTGATGAATTATTCATCAAGTAATTAAAAAATTATGTTAGAAAGATTGATGAAAATATTTTTACTAATTGTTTCGGTTTTTTGCACAATTAATCTTAATGCACAAGATATTATTCTTACTGGAAAGGTTAGAGATAAATCTGATAGCCAGTCTTTGCCAGGGGTTAATGTTATGGTTAAAGGAACCTTAATTGGAACAGTAACCAATTTTGATGGAAATTTTACTTTGAAGTTAAATGAAATGCCAAATCAGATTGAAATTAGTTTTATTGGCTACCAAACCCAGATTGTTGATGTAAATAATAAAATGGTTTTTAATATTGAGCTTGAGCTTGATGCTGCCGAATTGGATGAAGTTGTGGTAACAGCTTTAGGAATTAAACGCGACAAAAAATCGCTGGGCTATGCGGTTCAGGAGATAAAAAGTGACGAGCTTAATGCTGCAAAAGATGTGAATGTTATAAATCAGTTGGCAGGGAAAGTTGCTGGTTTAAGAATAACAAGTACAACGGGCGGACCTGGTTCCTCGTCAAGAGTTGTTTTACGAGGAAATACTTCTTTGGATGGCGATAATCAAGCATTGATTGTGGTTGATGGAGTTGCTATTGATAATAGTACATCTAACTCAACAGGGCAATGGGGTGGTTTCGATTTTGGTAGTGGAATAAACGATATTAACTCAGAAGATATTGAAAGTGTATCAGTTTTAAAAGGCGCTTCAGCAGCAGCATTGTATGGTTCAAGAGCTTCGAATGGTGTAATAATAATAAGCACAAAAAAGGGAAGTAAAAGTAAAGGTTTGGGAATAAGTTTTTCTACCAATACTACTTTCGAAAATGCGTATATTTTGACAGATTTCCAAAATGAATATGGTGCCGGACGAAATGGAAAATTTGAAGGAGCCTGGGAAATTAAGGATGGAATTCCAGTTTTTAACACAAATTCGGCATTATCATTTGGTAGCTGGGGACCAAAAATGGAAGGCCAGACCATTATTGATTGGGATGGAAAGCAGAAAACATTTGATCCACAGCCCAATAATTATAAAGATTATTTTAGAACAGGTGTTACAAGTACCAATTCTCTTTCAGTACAAAATAGTTTTGATAAATTGAGTTTTCGGTTTTCCTATTCAAATTTGTTCAATGAAGATATTGTTCCAAACACAAACTTGAGAAAGAATATGTTTTCTGTGAATTCAAGTTATAGTTTTAATTCAAAACTGACGGCTAACTATTCAATTTCATACACCAATCAAAAGGCACAAAACCGTCTGGGTTTGTCAAATAGTCTTAGTGCACCTAGGAATATTATTATGATGCCAAGGCATATTAGTGATGGTTCCTTAAAAAATAATATGGAGAATACCAACGGTGAAGAACAGGTTTGGTACACCAACTGGGGCTGGATGACCAATCCATATTTCTATCATAGCTATAATTTAAATCACGACACAAAAAACAGGATTATTAGTGGTTTAAGCCTTAATTATTCTTTAAATGAAAATATTTCTGCAATGATTCGTGGAAATGTTGATGCTCATAATATGGATATGGATTTGCGTGAAGCTTATAATAGTTTTTACAATCCTCAAGGGAATTATACGGAATCAAATGAAAGATTTAAAAAGTACCAATCGGATGTTTTATTATCATTTAACAAAGATATTAGCGAGGATCTAAAAATTTCAGGAAATGCTGGTGGAAGTTTTGAATATTGGAAAAGGAGGGATGAATATCAAACAGTGAAAGATACATTGAATGGGCCTTATGAATATATAATTCCAAATAATTCAAATGTTAAAGGCGATACCAATGTTTATGAAAAATTGGTTACTTCTATTTACGCAACAGCACAAGTAAGCTATAAAAACTACTTGTTTTTAGATGCCACCATTCGTAAAGATTGGAGTTCGACCTTGCCGGCTGAAAATCGTGGATTTTCTTATCCATCTCTTTCGCTGGGCTATGTTTTTACTGACCATTTGCAATTTAAATCTTCACTCATACCATATGGTAAATTAAGGTTGTCAGTTGCAAAAGTTGGTAGCGATTCTGATCCGTATAAACTACAGAAAACTTATGTTGGGGATGAAAATGCATATGAAATGCAACCCATGAGTTATGTAACAAGAGTAGTTCCATTGGCAAATATGAAACCTGAAATGACAACATCGTATGAAGTGGGAACCGATTTGCGGTTTTTTGATAATAGAATTGCCGTTGATTTTTCTGCATATTGGGCAACAACCAAGGATCAAATATTAGAAACGAATATCTCAGCAGCATCAGGATCACCAAAAGCAGTTATAAATACAGGAGAGGTTCAAAATAATGGAATTGAATTGCAACTTAATTTTAAGGTGATAAAAACAAAAGATTTTAAATGGAATATGACTTTGAATTATGCGAAAAATTATTCTAAAGTAGTAGCCTTAGATCAGGGCTTAAATAAATATGAATTACTAAATCAGTGGACAATTAATGTAGAGGCTCGCCCTGGACATCCTTACGGTGACATTGTG
>JAEINW010000035.1 GCA_016342715.1 Salinivirgaceae bacterium
GGTGCATGATTGGTGTTTTTTCAAATTGAGACTTCAGCTTGCACCCTTTTCTTTTTAGGTTCTATTTCTTGGGGCGATGCCCCAAGCTAAACTATGCAAGGCTTTCAGCCTTAGTTTTTTTTATTAAAACCTATTTAGGTATTTATAAGGATAACCATAATTAAAAATTAAGCTGTATGTAATTTTTATTCGTGAAACTCAAATTTAAAAAGCGTAGCGCATTAAAATTTGTAAGTTGAACGAATCCCGATAGCCGAGCGTATCGGGATAAATGAGTCTAATACTCCGCCCCTTGGGGCGAAATATAATAAATTCTAGTATTGATACCTCGTCAGCTTGCTGCGAGGTCATTCATTTAATACAAAAAGCTATGTTTAATCCCACAATGTGGGTTCATATTATTACTCTCCCGTTCTCGGGATCGTGATAATAGTTCGCTTTGCTCATGATAAAAGTTCCCCGCAGCTTGCTGCGAGAAAACAAAAGTTCTACTATTTTAGTACCTCGTCTGCAGCGAGGTAGTTCATTAAATTTAAATAGCATAGAGGCCAAGCATCTATGCTATTTTTATTCAACACAATTCAAACGAAACCCAGTACTTCGAATATTTTCGATAGATATTCTTGGATCTTTTTTTAGGTATTTTCTAATTCGCGACATAAAAACATCTAAACTTCTACCATTAAAATAACTATCGTCACCCCAAATTTTAGTTAGAATTTCTTCTCTTTTAATCAGTTGATTTTTATTTACAAAAAGCAATTCAATTAAGTTGGTTTCACGTAGAGTTAATCGGTCTTCATCGGAACCAAAAAGTAAAATCTGATTGGCTACATCTAATTTATAACTGCCAATTTCTAGTATGCTGTTTTTAATATTTTCGCTCGATGTTATTTTATTTCTGCGCAAAAAAATCTCAATTTTTAATTTTAATTCTTCTATGCTAAAAGGCTTGGTTATATAGTCGTCTGCACCCAATTCCAAACCTTTGATTTTATCTTCTGTTTGTGATTTTGCCGATAAAAATAAAATGGGAATGTCTCTATTTATTTCGCGGATGCGTTTTGCCAATTCAAAACCATCCATTTTTGGAAGCATAATATCCAGAACACACAAATCGAATTTATGTAAAGTGAAATTGCTTAATGCCACTTGTCCATTTTCAAAATGAACTACTTTATAACCATATTGTTCCAAATTATCTTTAGTTATAAACGATAAGGTTTTATCATCTTCAACATACAGAATTGTAATGTTTTGTTCCATAATTTATTGTTTTGGAATCAAAATTTTAAATTTAGTACCATTTCCCACTTCACTTTCAATTAAAATTTTCCAGTTATGTGTATCGCAAACCTGTTTTACATAAAACAAACCTAAGCCAAACCCTTTTACATTATGCACATTACCTGTTGGAACTCTAAAAAATTTCTTAAAAACTTTACGATTATACTTTTTCGGAATTCCTATACCATTATCAGCAATTTTTAATTCAATATTTCGTCCCAAATCATCTGTTGAAATAGTAAGCTTTACTTTTTCGCCATTGTACTTTATGGCGTTGTCGCTCAAATTAAAAAGTATGTTTGTTAAATGTAATTTGTCGGCTTTTATTTTATCACTTTTTGCTTGTAGCGATTGAACAATTTCTATTTCTTTTTCATTATTTTGAAACAATTCCTTAGAAAAAACTTCAGCAATAACCTCATGGAGATGCAATTGCTCCATATCCATTAGCGTTTTCCCTTTTTCAACACGAGCTGCACGTAATACATTTTCAACTTGCTTGTTTAAGCGAGAATTCTCCTGTTTTATTATTTTGGCATAATTTATAAACCTTTCGGGCTCTTGGTTTTTATCAAAACTCATTAAAACATCTGCGGCAATATTAATTGATGATATAGGTGTTTTAAACTCATGTGTCATGTTGTTTATAAAATCTTTTTGCAATTCGGCCAATTGCTTTTGCCTGAAAAACGAAAATATGGTAAAGGTGAAGAACAAAACTATTATTAATACAATTAGGGAAAGAACTAACCATAATTGCATCTTTTTAAAAAGGTAAACATTTCTACCAGTAATATTGATACAGAAAAAATAGACCAATTCATGCTCTTCTTCGTTGTAACAATGAGCCAAACTACCTTTTGTTGAAATTAATTTCCCCGATTCAGAATACTTACCTATATAATTCAACTGATTTGAATCGCAATTGAAAATAGCAAATTCGTGCTCAATATTAATATTGCGTTTATTAAAATTAGCTTGTATTAAATATTCCAAATTGGTTTGATTAAAGTCACAGGATGCATCAACCAAATAACAAGTTTCATTAATTTGCTGTACTGGATTCAGATCGTTTGCCTGACAATCGTGAAGGGTATTAATTTGAGTAGTGACATCTTTTAATGCTAACCAAATGTTTTCATCTAACTGAGTTTGCTGCATACCCCATGTAGTGAACAACCAATAAATTTGAATGCTTACAATACCTATTAGTGCTAAAACTCCAAGAATAATTGTATGGCGAATTTGCTTAACTCTCATAAGTGCGAAGTTAGCAAATTGTATAATTATTCACTAAAGCATTAACGAAGCATTAACAAAGTTCTATTGAATTTATCAGTAGCTTAATCTTGTTGTTTATTGTAATTTTCCAAAACTTCATCACGCAAGGTTTGTACATCCCAAGCTGAATCAACTCCTTCGTAAAAGTTTTCCTCCTCCGATAATAATAAATTTCGTAATTGTTCTGAAAATCTTTTAGCTTCTGAAATATATTTCTGCTCATCTTTACCCCAAAGTTGATAAAGCTCTTCAAGAACTAATTCGTCATGCTTCTTAAAAGTTCTGGCTGATGAATAAGCTTGATATTTTGAATAGCCCAATTCATGCATTGCAGTAGTAGCAAGTTCAATAGATGCATCATAGGTTTCTCTGCGTTCTGCAAAAACATTTCGTTTCTTTAGTTCAAAGGTATGTCTCAGTCCTTTCGACCTAGATAGAATTTTTACATGAGGATATTTATCTTTAACGTAATCAATCAATTTTAAAATTTCTTCTTCATTATCAATAGCTATAATTAAAATTTTTGCATTCTTAATTCCAGCAGAAAGAAGCAAATCATGACGTGTAGCATCGCCATAATAAACCTTAAAGCCAAATTTACGAAGCATTTCAATATTAGCAGAATTGTTGTCAAGAACTGTGGTGTGTATTCCATTGGCTTTTAAAAAGCGTCCAATAGCAAGTCCAAAGCGACCAAAGCCAGCAATAATTACTTGATTTTCGCTATCTTCAATTTCGTCTGCATCTTCTTCCTTATTGGCATTGAATAGTATTCGTGGCTGAATGAATTTTTCATTTATTATCAATAAAAACGGGGTTATCAACATCGAAAGTGCAACTACTATTAGTAAAACACCTGATAATTCATCAGACAGTACTTTGTTTTGACTTGAAAAGGAAATAAGAACAAAAGCAAATTCTCCACCTTGTGCTAAAGCAAATGAGAATAACAAGCCATTACCTTTTTTTAGTCCAAAAGCTTTACCTAAACCATAAAGTACAGTAAACTTCACAGCAACTAAAATGACTAAAAACACAAGAATTGAAACTGGATTTTCGAATAGAATATTAAAGTTAATACTTGCTCCTACTGAGATGAAAAACAATCCAAGTAGCAAGCCTTTAAAGGGTTCAATGCCCGATTCCAATTCGTGACGATATTCATTATCAGCCAAAACAACTCCAGCCAAAAATGTTCCTAATGCAGGCGATAAGCCAACCATATCCATTGCTATGGCAGTTGATATTACCAAAAGCAAAGCACTTGCAGTAAAAATTTCGCGCATACCTGAACTAGCAATTACTCTAAATATATATCGGGCTAAAAACCTACCTATGAAAATGATTCCGGCAACCACAGCAATGATAATTAAAACTTGTTGCCAGCCTGGCAATGCTGCAATCCCATGAGTTGCGTGGTCATTTGCCACTTCAATTCCATTTGGCGCTAACAGCGGAATAAGAGCCAAAATTGGAATAACAGCAATATCTTGAAAAAGCAATACCGAAAAACTTGCTTTTCCTCCTTCGTTTTTAATTAAGCCCTTTTCAGTTAAAGTTTGCAAAACTATTGCAGTTGATGATAATGCAACTACCAAACCAATTGCTAATGATTCTTTAAAACTTGACTTAAATCCAAGAGCTATAGCTGCAATAATTAAAGTGGTTAGTAAAACTTGTAATCCTCCAAGCCCAAAAATTGATTTTCGCATTTTCCATAATAAGGATGGTCGAAGTTCCAAACCAATAAGAAAGAGCATCATTACTACACCAAATTCAGCAAAATGCATCACACTTGAATCTTCACTCCCAACCAAACCAAAAACGAATGGACCGATTACAATTCCAGCTAATAAATAACCTAAAACGGAACCCAATCCTAAACGTTTGGCAAGCGCTACCGATACAACTGCTGCTAACAGATATATTACTGCTTGATAGAAAAAGTCTTGTTGGTGCATAAAAATTAAATTTTACTTGTTTCTAGCAAATCGTTTGAATATCTACATTGTCCGAATTGTTTTAGCTCAAAAACATCATCCCGTAAACTAATGAGTAATTTTCTATAATCATCAGCCATTTTCTTAGTTTTTTCTATGTCAAATAAGTGAGTTCCATGAACAACAAAAGGAGGCAAATATTTCATTTTGCAAAGCTCAGCTGTTTTCCTAAAAGGCAACAATAAGTCATGAATCAAACAGTGGTTGTATCCTTCTTTTGTATAAGCTTGCTTACTTCCTCCTGCAGTTATTGCTGACATTACAAGCTTTCCTTTTAATGCAGTTCCATTTTTTCCGAAGGCAAAATTATGTTCTAATACCAAGTCAATCCATTCTTTTAATAGCGAGGGTGCACTATACCAATAAAATGGGTGGTGCCAAATCAAAATGTCATGTTCAACTAAAAGCTGTTGTTCATATTTCACATCGATATGAAAATTAGGATACTCTTCGTACAAATTTCTTAAGGTAACACCATCGATCAGCTCAATATCTTTTAAAAGTTCCTTATTGATTCTTGATTTATGAAATGCCGGATGGGCAAACTGGATAAGTATCTTCTTCATTCTACTCAATTTATGAAATATAACATCAAGATACTAAGAATTGTTAATTATGAATTAAATACCACATGTGCTATAAAATAGAATGCACCCAAAGGATGCATTCTATTTTATACTATTACTTATTAATTCTTTCTTTCAATTAACTGTAATTGGGTTTCTTATTTCTTTTCTCTGCCTTTTTTTCCTTGGGAGATTTTGCAGCTTCCTTTTTTTCGCTTTTTTTTGCATCTTGACTTTTTGCCATAATGGTATGTTTTAATTTGTATTTAGATATAGAATACGCTACAAAGATAATTATATTACGAATATGTATTGATAATAACCAAAATTATAAATATTCTTTTCGTATTTCGTTATCTACCACTGAATCAATATAAAATATTTGAATTAGCCAATCTGAACTATTTTTCGGGTTTATTTTGTATTTAATTCTTCGACGACTTGTTTTATCAGAAGTCACTCTTCAGCCAAAAGAATTATAACTTAAGCTCTGCTTTATTTCTTTTGCCTCACTTTTTTTACCATAAGTACAAGAAAAGAAGAAACTAATAAAAAGGCACATGATCACAAATACACTATTATTTAATCTCATAATGAAACACTTAGCTTATTAATTTGCTATAGTGAAAATCCTAAATAAGTACCTGTTATTGTTGAACAACTATTTTTTTATTTAACCTGATTATAGAAAAAACCATTATTGCAGCGCTTATCCATTGTATTGGTGATAATAATGAATCATTTATTATATAGTCGAAAATAATGGCTGATATTGGGAAAAGCAATTCAACGATAATTGAAGCGATTGCTTTTACTTGATTCAATCCGTAATAGTACAAAAGAATGGCGCCACTACCTGTAGTTAATGCAATGATTATAAAAAACAACCAATTTTGTTGAGTTGTTACATTAAATTGAGTCATTTTCCCCAAGCTTAATACTATAAGAAGCATAATTATGGAAGTAAATCCATAACGGTAAAAAGTCACCGTTTTAAAGTTGTATTTGGCGAGCACCATTTTACTAAATACTGTAGAACTACCAAAACAAAATGCAGCCAATAACGCATATAAAGCTGCCGAAACAGTATTAATACCCGAGCTCATATGAGGCAAATGTAAACCAAAAGTCAAGGTGTATCCTGCTGCAATAGCTACCAATGCCCAGATAATAAAATTTTTTGTGATTTTTTCTTTTAACAAAATGGCAGCCAAAGCAATGGCAAAAATGGGTTGTAGTTTTTGTAGCAATATCACAATGCTTAAATGCTGAAAATTAACCAAAAATAGAGCTTTTACAATGGCCAATGTCCCAATAGAACCACCTGTTGCAGCAATAAGTGTAAAAATTAAAACATCATTTTTTGTGAACCTTTTAAGCTGCTTGTATTGCTTAAAAAGAAATAGGTTCATTAAAATAAAAGGTATGGCATGTAGCACAAAAACAACAAAAGAAACATCTAAATTAAAAAGCCGAGGTGTTAATACAACTCCATCGAAACCCCACATGATTGCTGCCAAAGCTATAGCTAACCCTCCAATTATTGTTTTGTTTTTCATTTTTCCAGATATTAAAATTCTCTTATTATACTATGCGTAGTTTAAATAACCATTGTTTGCATAAAATTTATCTCAAACATAACTAAAACATTATTAATATATCTACCCAAAGTCTTAAAAAAGAAATTGAAATTAAACTCAAAATTTCTTTTTTATTGGATTAATTACAACGAGATGTAATTATTAAAATATCTTTAGCCGCAGATGTAATATTAATAAACCAAAACGGAAGGATTATTTTAAAAAGCAAACAACAGACTTATCTAACTAGCTCATAACAAAAAAGATGCAATGAAATAGCTTGCTAACAAACTCAATGACAAAGGTATGGTTGAAAATTAGATTCGCTAGGCAGCAAATTTTATTTGACAAAAATAATATCTATAAAAAATGACAATTGGTCACTTCATAGAATATTCTGATGTAAATCATGTTTTTTTAACGCAACCAAACACAACCATTTCTATCTTTTTATCGTTTACAATATCAGTAGCTTATAAAAAGAGGAATTATAAAAGGACATGAAAAGACATTGGAGAATTATTAAACTTGAAACCAGTAGAAGAAGGCTCAAAAAACACTTCAATAACCCAAAAGAAACCCCGTTAAAAAAAGCATATGCCATTGCTCTGGGTGTGTTTATTGGGGTATTACCTATATGGGGTTTTCAAATCATTTCGGCATTATTCTCAGCGCAGTTTTTAAAACTAAACAAACCTTTAGCTGTAATTGGATCCTATATAAACCTTACGCCTCTTTTTCCACTTATTGTTTTTTTAAGTTTGAAATTTGGTATGATGTTGATGGGAAATACAGAAGTTTCGTTAATTCTTAGTGAAATGACCATTAAAACGGCTACCGCTTACTTTGGAATTTATCTTTTAGGAAGTATTCCTATTGCACTATTATTTGCAAGTATTTTTGGATTTATCACCTACTCAACCATCTACGGAATTCGCTTTATAAATAAATTTTTGCAACCTGTCCCACAACAGATTCAACCTTCAAAAATTGCCGCATAATAAATCAAGGGTATTTATTAACTTCGCCATCCAATTTTGAGGAATAATCATGCAAAATAACAATTCAAAAATTCCGCGTAAACCGGAATGGCTAAAAATTAAAATTCCAAAAGCACAGGCTCACAAGCATGTGAATGGATTGGTTCTTGAAAACCGCTTACATACCATTTGCGAAAGTGGAAATTGCCCAAATGCAGGTGATTGCTGGGGACGTGGCACTGCAACCTTCATGATATTAGGCGATATTTGCACCAGAGCATGCAAATTCTGTAATGTAAAAACTGGGAAACCCTTACCTGTTGATGAAACGGAACCTTTACATGTGGCTGAAAGCGTTAAAAAACTAGAACTAAAGCATTGTGTAATAACTTCGGTAGATCGTGATGATTTGCCTGATGGGGGTGCTTCAATTTGGGTGAAAACCATCCATGAAATAAAAAGATTAAATCCAACAATCACTATTGAAGTGCTAATTCCTGATTTTGATGGAAAACCAGCATTGGTGCAGCAAATTATTGATGCCCAGCCTGAAGTAATATCGCACAATTTAGAAACGGTAGTGCGATTAACACCACATGTTCGGAGCAAAGCAAAATACGCTACCAGTTTAAAAGTTTTAAAACAAATTGCAGATTCTGGTTTGGTAGCAAAATCGGGTATTATGCTTGGTTTGGGTGAAACCGAAAAAGAAATTTTACAAGTGATGGATGATTTAAGAGCCATTAATTGCAAGGTTTTAACTATAGGCCAATACCTTCAACCAACTAGACAACACCATACTGTTGAAGCTTATATACATCCTGATAAATTCGAAGAATACCACAAAATAGGATTGCAAAAAGGTTTTTCTTTTGTTGAAAGCAGTCCTCTGGTTCGCTCGTCGTACAAAGCTGACAGTCATGTAAATGCTTAATAAAATTTAGAATAAAGAACGGAGAATGGAACACAAAGCGATCTTCTGTAAATTGATAGAAATAATAGAATTTATCCTAAAAATAAATTAATCACAAAATAACATTGTAAAAACCATGTCACTTACAAAATATATCGATTTAGGAAATATTGAATACAAAGAAGCCTGGGACTATCAGGAGGAAAAATTCAATCAACTTATTCAAGCTAAAATAGATAAAAAAGAACAAGAAAATTACTTGCTTTTTTGTGAGCATCCACATGTTTTTACTTTAGGAAAAAGTGGCGAAGAAGCTAATTTTTTGATTCAAGCTGAATTTTTAAAACAAATAAATGCTACCTATTTTCAAACCAACCGTGGTGGAGACATTACTTATCATGGACCAGGACAACTTGTAGGATATCCAATACTCGATTTAGATAAATTTGGTGTGGCTCTTAAAGACTACATTTATAAATTGGAAGAAGCAATAATAAAAACTATTGCCGATTATGGTATTGAGGGACATCATTACAAAGGGGCTACGGGTGTATGGCTCGATATTGACACTCCACATAAAACAAGAAAAATTTGTGCCATTGGAGTGAAGGCAAGCCGATTTGTTACCATGCATGGCTTTGCTTTAAATGTAAATACCAACTTGAATTATTTCACCTACATTAATCCCTGCGGTTTTACCGATAAAGGAGTAACGTCTATGGAAAAAGAATTGGGTAAAAAACTCGATTTTGAAGAAGTTAAAAAGAAAGCAAAATTTTACATAGCACAAGTTTTTGGAATGGAGTTAGTTAACTAAAACTAGAATTTCTCAGTCTTAAACTAATTGGTATTTTACCAGTTTCTTTTAGTAAGATTTCTTAATTTCGTCAATTAATATTTGAGAATACAGAAACGGAACGACCACTTGCTGAGTGGCAAAATATATATACATGCAAAAAAAATGGATTGTTAAACCTCAGGCTGATAAAGAGCTTGTGGAAAATCTTGCTGAATCGATAAATGTAAGTGAACCGGTAGCAAATTTATTAGCCCAACGAGGAATAAAAACTTTTGAAGAAGCCAAAGATTTCTTCCGGCCAGATCTAAATAAGCTGTACGATCCTTTCTTAATG
This sequence comes from Salinivirgaceae bacterium, assembly GCA_016342715.1. GTDB lineage: Bacteria > Bacteroidota > Bacteroidia > Bacteroidales > SZUA-534 > JAEINW01. The sequence continues at coordinate 9,741 of JAEINW010000035.1, forward strand.
AAAGACATGCATATGGCAGTTCATCGTTTAGAGCTCGCCATTAATAATCAAGAAAAGGTAATGGTGTATGGCGATTACGACGTCGATGGAACTACCTCAGTTGCCATGATGTACTCCTTTTTACGTGAAAAAATTAACAACTTATATTACTATATTCCAGACAGATACAAAGAAGGCTATGGAATATCGAATACGGGTATTGACTATGCTGCAGAAAAAGAATGTACCTTAATAATTGCCTTAGATTGCGGTATTAAAGCCATTGAAAAAGTAGATTATGCCAATGACAAAAACATTGACTTCATAATTTGCGATCATCACGAACCTGCAGATGAAATACCTGCGGCAGTTGCTGTATTAGATCCTAAACAGTCCGATTGTGAATATCCTTTTAAGGAATTATCAGCATGTGGTGTTGGTTTTAAGTTTATTCAGGCATATGCCCAACAAACGAATATTCCATTTGTTGATATCGAGCATTATCTCGATTTGGTTGTAGTGAGCATAGCCTCAGATATTGTTCCTATTATTGATGAAAATAGAATACTTGCCTATTTTGGTCTTAAAAGAATAAACACAAAACCAAGAATTGGAATTAGAGCTATTTTAGATGTTGCAAAAACAAGTATTGGCCGATTAAAAATAAACGATTTAGTTTTTAAAGTTGGGCCAAGAATCAATGCCGCTGGCAGAATGGAACAAGGACGATATTCTGTTGATTTACTGGTTTGTAACGACAAGCAGGATGCTGTTGAAATGGCTAAAAAAATTGACGAGGATAATAACGATAGAAAATGGTTCGATGCAAATATAACCAAAGAAGCTTTACGTTTAATTGCACAAGACTCGAATCATGAGAATAAAAAGTCTACTGTTCTTTACAATCCAGAATGGCATAAAGGCGTAATTGGCATTGTGGCTTCACGAATAATTGACCATTACTATAAACCAACCATAATCTTAACCAGATCAAATGGTTTTGTTACGGGATCGGCTAGATCGGTAAGTGGTTTTAATTTATACAAAGCCATTGACAAGTGTAAAGATTTGCTGGAAAACTTTGGTGGGCATATGTATGCAGCCGGGTTAACACTAAAGGAAGAAAATGTTGAAGCTTTCAAAGAACGATTTGAAGAAGTTGTTCGAGAACAAATTAGCGAAGAAAGTTTAGTGCCAAAAATTGAAATTGATGGATTTTTATCTATCGATGATATTCGTTCAAAATTTTATAAAATAATTGAACAATTTGAGCCATTTGGTCCAGGAAACATGTCCCCTGTATTTGTAAGTAAAATGGTTAAAGATACTGGTTATGCTCAATGCGTAGGACCCGAAAAAGAACATTTAAAAATGCAGATTACTGATAACAACACCAATAAAAGCTTTCCTGCTATTGCTTTTCGTCAATCTGAATCTTTTGAGCTCATTAAAGATCGAAATGAATTTGATATATGTTTTAGCTTGGAAGAAAACATTTATAAAGGAAAAACAAATATTCAAATTAAAGTTAGAGACATTAAGGAATTAAATGAAATATTCCATTCATAAAAAAATATACATGGGTTAACGTATTTTTTTATTATTTGGTATATTTTTTTTATAGATTTGCATGCTCTGAAAAGAAAGAGCTTTTTTTAACAATACTGAAGTGGACAATTAATGAAATATTTATTTACAACACTAAGTTTAATTTGCCTGCTTGTACAAGTTGGATATTGCCAACTAAGCACTAAATCATTAATTGATTTTTCAGCTATTACTTTTGAAAGCAAAGGAGCCTTTTTTTCAACACCAGTAAAAACTTCTACTGACAATGTAGTTCTGGGTTCACATAATAAGAATGTTTATTTTTTCAACAACCAAGGCAAACTGCTTAATACTTTTAAAGCAAAAGGTTGGATTCATGCAACTCCCAAAGAACTTTCAGATAAAACAATATCACTAGGGAGTTATGATGGTTTTATTTATTTCTTTGACCAAGTGGGTAACATGGTTAATAAAATAAAACCCGGTGGAACCATTTTTACTGAAGTTGCAGAAGTAGCGAAAAACAAATTGGTTTTTGGAACCAATAAAGGCAAGATTGTTCTTTACGATATGAATAACGAACACTTTAAATACCTACGTGTTAAAAATATTGTTCACGGAACTCCAACAGTCTTATCAAATGGAAATATAGCTATTGGATCCAATAGAAAAAGACTATACATTATTGATCAAGATGCAAACATCCTTTCGGAATACAAAACAAAAGGTTGGATCATGCATTCTAAACCTCTAGAATCGTCGAACAAGCAGATAATATTTGGCTCATATGACAAATATTTATACAATATATCTTCAAATAGTGAATTAAATTGGAAATTTAAAACTGGTGGAAAAATTCATGCATCACCAATAGAAACTCCAGATGGAACTATTATAGTAGGTGCATTCGATGGCTTTGTATATTTCCTTAATGAAAATGGCGAACTAATTAATACCTTCGAAACAGGAAAAAAAGTTGTATCATCAGCGGCCATGGTAAATGACTCAACGGTAGTAATTGGTTCATTTGACGAATATTTGTACTTGTTAACAACTAAAGGCGAACTCATTGACAAATACCATGCTGAAGGTAAAATATTTTCTTCACCAGTGGTTCTTGAAAATGGAAATATTGTCTGCTCAACGGTAGAAGGAAAAGTTCATTTTGTCTCAATTTATAACCGTTCAAAACACCCATATTTTGATAATATGGTAAATACCGATTTAAAAACTATTGTTCCAGAAATTGACATGGATCATCCTGAAATTCAAAAATACTAGACCAAAACTACTCTTGAATACTTTCTTATATATTTTTTAAAATAATTGACATTACCAAAAAACAGGTAAACTGTTGTAATATTAGGTTTTACACAAGCTTTTTTTATGTCTGTAGGGCTCTAATTAAAATTATTATTAATAGCTAGCATTGAACTTATAACAGGTTTTTTTATAAAGTTTCTGTAACACATTTTACTATTTTTAGATGTTAAATAAACTTATAAAAAACTAAAAATTACTATAGAATTATGAGGATACAACGTATTCCCTTTTTAGAAACACAAAAGCCAAATTCTGAAATAGTTGACTTATCGATACTTAATCCTATCATTGAAAAATACAAAAACAAAGCAGGAAATCTAATTTCAATTCTTCAAAAAACACAAGATGTGTTTGGGTATATTTCTGAGTCAGCTTTCATTAAAATTTCCGATGATACTGGATTAGAATTAAGTGATATGTATGGCGTAGCCACTTTTTACTCACAATTTAGGTTAAAACCAGCAGAAAAAGGACTATGGAAAAAGCCTACCAACATCAATAATGTGAAAACTTTTGCAAATATTCCTTGGATAATTTTTAACGGTGCACCAGCCAACGCAAAATATGGAACTGAAAAATTAAAAGGAACGAAAGTTTTTGCCTTAACTGATAAATTCATACAATGGTGATGAAGATGCTCATGATACAATGCACATTGCGCAATGCTTAGCAGGTATGGCTTTCAGTAATGCATTACTTGGAATTTCTCAAAGTTTGGCACACAAAACAGGTGCAATTTTCCACATTCCACACGGATGCTCAAACATAATATATTTACCATATATAATACAATGGAACAGAACCGTTTCTGAAAAAACATATGCTGAAATCGCAAGATACATAAGACTAAGCGGTAATAACGACAAAGAACTATATGATTCTTATGTTGAATTCATAAGAGATTTCAACAGAAAATTAATTATTCCATTAAGCTTAAAAGAATACGGAATTAAAGAAGATAATTTTAAAAGCAACCTACAGCGCATTTCAGAAAATGCAGAAAAAGATGCATGTACAGGTTCTAACTCAAGAGAAACTAAAGCAGCCGATTTTGAGAAAACATTAACAGCCATTTACTATGGCAACGATATAGATTTTTAACTATTAAATCGGGAGAAAAGTTAAATAGAACTTTTCTCCTATAATTATTTTAACATGAACCGATTTGAGATTTTAGAAAAAGAAGAACTCGCAAAAGATGTTTACAGCATGGAGATTTATGCCCCAATTATCGCATCTGCAGCAAAACCAGGACAGTTTGTTATTCTAATTAATGACGAACAAGGTGAAAGAATTCCTTTAACGATTTATGACTACGACACAGAATACGGTAAGATTAGCCTAGTTATTCAAGCAGTTGGAGTATCTACACGCAAGATTGTTTCTCGCGAAGTAGGAGAAACTTTTGCAGACATCGTTGGTCCTCTTGGAAACCCTTCAGAACTTATTAATGAAGAAGGAATCCAAAATAAATCAATTCTTTTTATTGCTGGAGGTATCGGAGCGGCTCCTGTTTATCCTCAAGTAAAATATCTTCAGAAAATTGGTCTTAAAACAGAAACAATTATTGGAGCTAGGAATGCAGAACTTATTATTCTAGAAGAAAAGTTCAAAGCTACAGGTTCCAAAGTGCATATTTGTACAGACGATGGCAGCATCGGTTTCAAAGGAAATGTAACTGAAATGCTAGCCCACCTCATTAACGAAGAAAACAAAAAATTTGATCAGGTTGTTACAATCGGACCAATGATAATGATGAAATTTGTTGAAATTGCTACCCGCAAATTTGCCTTGCCTTGTATCGTTTCATTAAACACCTTAATGATTGATGGTACAGGAATGTGCGGAGCTTGCCGCGTTACAGTTGGCGGAGATACAAAATTTGCATGTGTTGATGGTCCTGAATTTGATGCTCACCTTGTTGATTTTGATGAAGCAATGATACGTCAAAAAAACAAAAATATTCATTTTATAAATCATATTTGCAACCTTGATAAAGCAGTAGATGAAATTAATGATCATGAATTACCAAAAGATAAAAAAACACGCGTTCCCGTTAGAGAACAAGACCCAAAAATAAGAGCTACAAATTTTGAAGAAGTATGTCTTGGCTACAATGAAGAAGAAGCTGTAGCTGAAGCTTCACGTTGTATTCAATGTAAAAAACCTCGTTGTGTAGGTTCTTGTCCTGTAGCAATTAACATTCCAGCTTTCATTCATGAAATAAGAGAAAAAAATTTTAAAAAATCATATGAAATATTAAGCCAGAGCACTAATCTACCTGCAGTTTGTGGTCGTGTATGCCCACAAGAAACTCAGTGCGAAGGAGTTTGTGTTTTAGGAATTAAAGGAGAAGCTGTTGCAATTGGAAAACTCGAACGTTTTGTTGCTGATTGGGCTCTTAAAAATATTAAAGAAACTGTCAATATACCAATTGAAAAAGATTACAAAGTTGCTATTATAGGTTCTGGACCTGCAGGTTTATCTTGTGCTGGAGACCTTCGTAAAATGGGTTATAAAGTGACAGTTTTTGAAGCATTACAAAAACCAGGTGGTGTTCTTCAGTATGGCATCCCTGAATTCCGTTTGCCTAAAGCTAATGTTGTTGAACCTGAAATCAACAAAATTAAAAATCTGGGTGTTGAAATAATCACAAACTACGTATTGGGAAAATCAGGAAACGTTGACCAACTGCTTAAAAAAGGTTACGATGCCGTATTTATTGGTGGAGGAGCAGGCCTTCCACGTTTCATGAAAATACCAGGTGAAAACCTAAATGGGGTATATTCTGCAAATGAATTTCTTACAAGAATAAATCTAATGAAAGCATATCGTAACGACTATGACACTCCCGTAAACATTTCAGAAAAAGTGGTTGTTATTGGTGGCGGAAATGTCGCAATGGACTCTGCCAGAACTGCAATAAGATTAGGTTCTGAAGTAAAACTTGTTTATCGTCGTAGCTTAGAAGAACTGCCAGCCAGACAAGAAGAAGTTCATCATGCTCATGAAGAAGGTTTAGATTTTCAATTACTTACTAATCCAATAGAAATAATTGGTAATGACGAAGGTTTTGTTTCTGGAATTAAATGTGTAAAAATGCAACTTGGAAAAGCTGACGAATCAGGAAGAAAAAGACCTGAAATTATTCCAGAAAGTGAATTTATAATTGAAACAGGAACTGTAATAATAGCAATAGGAACTAGTCCAAATCCACTACTCTCACTAGCTGCTCCACATGTAAACCGTAACAAATATCAATGTATCGAAGCAGATAATCCTGAAGGAATAACAAGTCAGGAGGGAGTATTTGCAGGTGGTGATGTTGTTACAGGTGCTGCTACTGTAATTGAAGCTATGGGAGCAGGGAAACGTGCCGCAAAAGCAATTGATAAATATATCAGCACTAAGAAACAATTGGTGTGAAAGCAAAAACCACAATCACTATTTGTCTTGGAAGCTCCTGCTATCGCAGGGGCAACCAAGATGTTCTTGAAACTATTAAAAATTATCTAAAAGAACATTAACTTAACCAAATGGTTGAATTCAAATGGCAGCTATGTACCTGAAATTATTCCAACGGACCAAACATAAAAATAAACAATAAAATTTACTCAGGGGTTGGCAGTAACTCAATTATTGAAATTCTTGATAAATATTTCAATATCACAAAATAATTTTAACTATGGATATTCAGAAAGCTGTATATACTGAGAAAAACAATTATCAAGACTGCTGCAAATGCATTAGACATTGTCCTGTGAAAGTTATAAAAATGGAAAACCATTCAGCTTTAATAGCGAGAAGATTAAGGATTTAAAAATTGCTTACTTTGTAGTGAATGTAACCGTGACTCAAAACATGACGTACGAAGATGCGCTAGTAGTAGCTATGAAAAAAGAAAAGGCTGCTTTTAAATTGTTTATGACTTTTATGGAGAAAGCTCCAATTCAAGAACTTAAAGATATCTTTTTGTCACTGTCACAAGAAGAGTCAAAACAGAAACTCAAGTTTGAGCTGGAATACGACGAATACGTTTTAAGAGAAAATTAAATCCGACAATGTGGGTTCATATTATATTACTCTCCCGAGTTCGGGATCGTGAGAATAGTTCGCCTTGCTCATGAGAAAAGTTCCCCGCAGCTTGCTGCGAGAAAACAAAAGTTCTATTATTTTGATACCTCGTCTGGCAGCGAGGTAGTTCATTATACCACTTTGGATTGAAAATCCGTGGCGGATTATTTATACATTATTCAATGTCGTTTAGTTAGGGAATTTAGTGGCGTGCGAAAGGATATTATTTTCGTAACTAAACGACATTGATACATTATTGGTATAATAGCTAGGTGGGATTTGTAAGTAGCAAAATGGCACGATTACTATTAAGTAAATTGCTTTTTATAAACACTGAGAGGATTAAAATTGAATTGCTCCGAGTTTTAACTTCTAAAATTCTTTAAATCGATCTTCCCTGTGTTAGGGTTAACTTAAAGCTAAAAGCGATTTCCCTGTTATTAACATAGACCATATGGCTATTGTAAAAATGTAGAGTTTATAGATATTGCAGCTTAAGTGTTGCATCTATTTTGTATTTTTGCCGAAAGTTTAAATTTAATTGGCAATAAATAATCACCCTTTATAATATTTTATAATGAAACTGAAAAATCCAGAAGTAACCTTAGGTAAAATTAGAGAACAACTCTCAACTTATATCAAAAAGTATCAGCTAAAAGCTTTGGTTATTGGCGAGTCGGGTGGTATTGATTCTGCATTGTGTTCTGCTCTGGCTGGTAAGGTTTGCAAGGATTTAGGAATTCAGCTCATAGGGCGAAGCATTAGCATTGAAACGAATAAGGCCGATGAAATTGAACGAGGAAAGCAAATTGGACAAGCTTTTTGCACCGATTTTCATGAGATTAGTTTAACGGATTTGTATCATCAACAAGTTAAAGATATTGAAGAAGTTGATTCGGCCAGTGAAACGGAACGTGAAAAGAAAATTCGTTTGGGAAATGTAAAAGCCCGTATGCGAATGATTTATTTGTATAATTTGGCGCAAAAGCATAAAGGAATTGTATTATCGACCGATAATATTACCGAGTTTTTATTGGGTTTTTGGACCCTGCATGGCGATGTTGGCGATTATGGAATGATTCAGGGATTGTGGAAAACCGAGGTTTATGAATTGGCGCAATATATGGTTGAAAATGCTTTTGAAAATGAAAATCAAAAAGCGGCTTTGCAGGCTTGTATTGATGCCATCCCTACCGATGGTCTGGGAATTACATCGAGCGACTTAGAACAATTGCAAGCCGATTCGTATTACGAGGTTGATGAAATGCTAATAAGCTATTTGGCCGATAAGCATAGTGTGGATAACAAGCATCCGGTTATTCAGCGACACCTTCGATCGGCATATAAAAGAAATAATCCGTTTAATTTGAAACGAGAAGATATTTTGTAGTTTTTAATTGCCGATAAATTATATGAAAAGAAACACAGAACAGGTAAAAATCAGAAATAAAAAGGCCTTCTTTAACTATAATATTTTAGAAGAGTTCAAAGCTGGCATACAACTACTCGGTTTGGATGTGAAATTGATTCGGGCAGGAAAGGTTGGAATTTCAGAAGCTTATTGTAATTTCATGAATAATGAATTATACATTACCAATTTGCATTTGGCCGAGCGGGAAGGGGAACGTTATGTGGTTTCAAAAAACAAAACTCAAAGAAAGCTTTTGCTCAACAAACGAGAATTAAGTAAGCTTGAAAAACGTATTGTTGAAAAAGGATTATCAATTGTTCCACTACGTATGTATTTTACTGCTTCGGGTTTTGTAAAACTCGATATTGCTCTTGCAAAAGGGAAGCGGGAATATGATAAAAGAGATACCCTTAAAACGAACGAATCAAATAGAGAATTGGATCGTTATAAAAAAGAAAATCTCCATAAAACGTATAAAGTTTAAGGAGATTTTGTTTTTGTATTCTTTCAAAAGTTCTTATTCCTCAAAAAGTGCTTTTGAATCTTTATTTTTACCAAACTCGTAATAATCTTCAGGAATTATGCGCCAGTTCGACCCTTTTTCGGGATGAATGGTTTCTTTTTCTTTTATCCAATTCATTATTAAATAGCGAATATCATGATCAGAAGATCTGATAAGTCTATTCTTCAGCTCTTCAGTTGTTAGTCCTGCGCCCTCGGTTAGGTGACCACCTCCACCATTTCCACGATACGAATTTACGGCAACGGTATATGAAGAATCTAAATAAAATCGCTTACCATTATCAAAACCTAATATTTTTACTTGATTTCCTGCAGGTTTTGAAACATTGATTAGATAATTAATTCCTGCCGCTGAGGAGCAATTGTAATATTGTCCTTTTAAGGAGGTTCTACCATCTTCAGTTACTATAAGCTTTAATAAATGGTCGCTTTTATTTTTCATTTGATTGAACCATAAACTGCTGGAATATTCCAAAAATCCATCAATCTCCTTGCCAGTAAGTGATAAGGTATATAACATGTTTTCGAATTTATATAACTTAAATAAATCGCTTATATAAATTGGGCCTTTTTCAATTTTTCCGCGAAATGATAGAGGCGAGGTGAATGAAACATCTGCATGGGTTTCATCAAGTTGAATTTGGTGAATTAAGTCAATAAAACTGCTGTTTCCAAAATAAGCATCTTTTGAGTCCATTGATCTGGTAAATTCACCAATTTCCTCCGACACAAAATTTTTGACTGCGTTATATTGGTTTTTGAAAGTTTCCATGAATTCAGAATCTGCTTCAATAGCCTCAATTTCTTTAATTTTAGCGTCAATGCTTTTTTGATATTTCGCCTCTTTTTTATTGTATGTAAAATTCACCGTAATATCAGATACTGCTCTTGAATGACTTCTTGGGTCTAATAATATGACGGTATCTCCTTCGATATTTACAACTTTTTCATTATACATTTTATGATCGTGTCCAGCCAGAATAATATCAAAACCTGGAACTTTTTGTGCTACCAATTTCGATGCATTTTGATTCATATATTCAGCCCCATCTTTGCTGTCATACATATGGTCAACACCTGCATGAAACATTCCAATAATTAAGTCCGGATTTTCTTTTTCATTTATAATGGAAATCCATTTTTCTGCCGATTCTATCATATCTTCAAAATGTATTCCTTCCCATAAATTTTCTGGCAACCAGTCGGGTATTCCAGGAGTAATTAATCCTAAAACAGCAATTTTAATCCCTTGTTTTTCTATTATTGTATAAGGTTCAAAATAAGGTTCACCACTAAGGTTATTAATTGCATTTGCTGCCAAATATGGTGCATTAAGTTCTCGTCTGAATTTATCATATACAGGGTGTCCTGTTTCAATATCATGATTACCAACTGTTGTTGCATCATATTTCATAAAATTGAATACCTCGGCTGCCAAGTGGGTGGTGCTTGTATCTTCAAAATTGTAATAATAAACAGTTGGCTGGCCTTGAAGATAGTCGCCATTATCAAGCAATATTAAATTATCACCGAAAATGCTACGTTGTTCTTTTACAAATGAATAAACATTTGCCAACGAATTGGTAAGGGGTTCATTCTTTATAAAATCGTATGGGAATATGGTTCCATGTATATCGGTAGTTTGAATTATTTTAAGGGTTAGGTCTTCTTTTTTTGAGGAACTGCAACTTAAAATAAATAATAATGAGCTAAGAGTAAAAATAATATAGATAAACTTTTTCATACTTGTTTTTTTTCAATTGATCTACTAAATTAACAAAATTGAAGCTAACAGAAATATTTTCGTTTAATATTGTAAGAATTAAAATAAAATGGCTTAAAAACCAAATGAAAAATGCTTGTGCTATTAAACTTTATTGTTTACATTGGAGCTGCAAACTTTAAAAATAGACTATGTTACCAAAATTTTTAATTGCCGATAATAGCCAGGATAGTTTAGGTAAACTATTTGTGGTACATACCGAAAGTCCAAAATTTATTTTGGAAGGTAGTGATGATGATTTTTCAGAAGATCAAGTGATACATTGGTTAGAAGATGTGTCTTTATCGGATGAAGAAAGCAGCGAGTTAATTGGAAAGGCAGAAGCCTTTTTGGATGCAGAATTGGCAAATCAGGAAGATTTGTACGATGACATGGAAGATTAAAAAAGGATTTTGAATAGTATGTTAAGGTTGTCAATTATTTTGATGACCTTTTTTTTTATTTCAAAATTGAATACCATAAATTAATTCGATAAATTAGTGTTATTAACAAGTACTTAAAAATTAACACATATCTATCATGACAAAACAAATTAGTAAAGGAACCATTGCTATATTAACTGGTGGTGGCGATGTGCCGGGCTTAAATCCGGCTATTAGAGCCATAACAATTCGTGCGCTTCGTGAAGGTTATAAAGTACTAGGGTTTCGAAGAGGTTGGGCTGGACCTATAAATATAATTCGCGATAAAAAATATAACAATACCCCATTTGTAATGGAGCTTACTGAGGAGATTGTTAATAAAGCGGGTAGAACTGGAGGAACTTTTTTACACACTTCGCGCACCCGACCTAGTAGTGTTAAGAAAAGTGAAGTTCCTGAGCATTTGAAAGATGAATATACAAATGAGATGAATGATCTAACTCCAGAAGTGTTAAAGAATTTTGAATTTCTAGGAATTGATTATTTAATTCCCATAGGTGGGGACGATACCTTAAGTTATGGCGTACGTTTGTATAAAGAAGGTGTAAAAGTTGTGGCCATTCCTAAAACCATGGACAACGATGTTCCTGGAACCGATTATTGTATAGGATTCAGTACCTGCGTGACTCGAACCATTAGTTTGGTAAATAGTTTGCGCACTTCAGCCGGGTCGCATGAACGTATTTTAGTTATTGAAGTTTTTGGCCGCTATGCCGGATATACAGCCTTATTGCCAACTATGGCCGGAGCAGCAAACCGTTGTGTAATTCCTGAACATAAGTTTGACATAGAGCATTTAACCGAATTGCTGGTGGCTGATAGAAATTCAAGTGGCAGCAAATATTCAGTAGCTTTAGTTTCAGAAGGTGCTACTTTTAAGGGGATGGAGAATATGTCTTTTGCTGATCAAACAGCTGATGCTTATGGGCACAAAAAATTGGGCGGAATTGGTTTAACAGTGGCCGATAAAATAAAAGAGTTCACTCCGCAGTTCAATAAAGGAAAAACCATTAATTATATAAGTCAAAATTTAGGTTATATGGTTCGTGGAGGTGACCCCGATGCTATGGATTCTATAGTTCCAATGGCTTACGGTAATTTGGCACTTGACTTAATACTAAAAGGAATTCACGGCCGCTTGGTAATTTTAAGAAACGGTCGCTACGATAATGCTCCCCTAGATGTAGTTACTGCATCGAAAAAATTGGTTGATGTGAGCCAATTTTATAATATTGAACGACTCCGTCCATTATATAAAACATTTGAAATGAAGCCTACATTCATAATGACAGGCAGCTAATTTTAAAAATAATATGCAGAAGGTTGTTCATTTTTTGAACAACCTTTTTGTTACATTTGCGTGAAAGTATATGTCATACTTTTGATCCTTATAAATTTTATAAAAATGAAATAGACCATGTCTGTGATTCATAGAGATAAACAAGTGAATATGATTAAACTTTGTATCAAATCGCAGTATCGTCACAAATTTTAAAAAATGAAAAGTAGATTAACAAGATCAAGAGATAAAGTTATTGCTGGTGTTTGCGGAGGCATTGCACAATGGTTAGGTTGGGATATAGCCTTAGTTCGAATACTATACTTAGTAGTGAGTATTTTAAGTGCTGGCTTTCCAGGCACTTTAGTTTATATCATTTTGTGGATTGTAATGCCCGATGATCAAAACTTTTCTTATTAATTGATCTTATTTTATAATGAAGTTTAAGTTGCTCTTGTTCTGTCTGCTTTGTCTTTCTTTTTTATGTAATGCTCATAATGATAATGAAATTGTTGTAGGATGTGATTATAATTACCCACCCTATAGCTATGTTGACAATGAGGGTAATCCCAGAGGTTTTGACGTTGATGTAATAAATTCAATTTGTGAAATAACAGGAATAAAAGTTACTTACAAATTTGCGCAATGGGATTCTGTTCTTTCAATGTTGAATACGGGTAAAGTTGACGTGGTTGCAAGTATTGTATATTCAGAAAAACGAGAGTATTTATATGATTTTAGTTTTCCCCTCCATACGGAGTACTATGCAATTTTTTCAAACAATTCGGTGAAAATTAAAGATGTATATGATTTAAAGGAAAAAAAGCTAGCCGTATTAAAAGGAGATATTTCAAACGAAATGTTTCTTAAACCAACAGGCTTATATGAAAATTTTGTACTATCAAAATCTATTCCTGAAGCATTGCATTTTGTAAATGAGGGCATTGTAGATTATGTGATAGCTCCTTATCCATTGGGTATGGAAGTTATGAAAAAGTCAAAATTAATGAATGTAAGTATTTCAGGAGTACCAATAATCCCCAGTGTTTATTGCTTGGGCGTGAAAGAGGGAAATTCAAGTTTGCTGGCTCATTTAAATGCAGGTATTCAGGAAATTAGCAGGAATGGTAAATTGGATGCTATTTATAATAAATGGGTGAAATACAAACGTGAAGATGAGAAATATGAAAAGTTTTATAAAATCTCGCTTATTGTTATAATAGTATTACTAGTGTTCTCTGCAATTTTAACCTTGTTCTTTTATTCAATTAAAAAACAAGTTCAAAAAAAATCAAAAATTATAAAGGAAGCAGAAGTTATATATCAGAGAATTTATAATTCTGTTGACGACCCCATTTTTATTATGAATGAAGCAGGTTTGCTGATTAATGTTAATGAACAAGCCTTAAGTTTTTATAACCTTAAAAAAGAAAATTTAAGCTCAGTTAATGCTCAAAACCTTATTGATAAGGAAAATGTTGGTGTTTATGATTTTTTTTTAGCAGCTATAAAAAAAAATGGATTATGTAAAATTGATGCAAAAAAAATAAAGGATGGCAAAGAGATATTTTTGCATATAACAGGAAGTGAAATTGAGTTAGAAGGTGAGTTTTGGTTTTTAATTATCTATAAAGATGTAACAAAGGAAAAGAAAAGTTTATTAAAAATTGAAGAAACAAGAGTTGCTGCCGAATCAGCGAATAATACAAAAAGTAGATTTTTAGCATCTATAAGCCATGAGATTAGAACCCCTTTAAATGCGGTTATTGGTTTTGCCGATTTGCTTAAAAAGAGTGGCTTAAGAAAAAAGCAATTGGTTCAGGCAAATAAAATAAATCTGGCGGCTAATATGCTTTTGAATCTTGTGAATAATATTCTAGATATTACAAAAATTGAAGCAAATAAACTGGAGCTACAAGAACAGGCTTTTTTAGTAAAAGATGTAATTAGAAATATTATTAATGTTGAAAGGGTAAAATCAAAAAATAAATCTGTTTCCTTAAATTGTTTTATTTCAGATGATGTTCCTGAGGTAGTTTTTGGCGATGAATTAAGGCTAGTGCAGGTACTAATGAATGTTATTAACAATGCCATAAAATATACGCCACAAGGAGAAGTGAAAGTGGTGGTATATATAGAGCAAAAACCTATTAGTAAGGAATCAGAATCAATGAAATTAATTTTTTCAATAAAAGATACTGGAATTGGTATTCCGTTAAATATTCAAGATCAAATATTTCAACCTTTTGCGCAAGCTCAAAATTCAATTAAAAGAAAATATGAGGGAACTGGACTTGGGTTGGCTATCTCAAAGCAATTGGTTGATTTAATGAAAGGAGAGATTGTTTTTGAGAGCGAAATTAATGAGGGAAGTGAATTTACTATTAGTATACCTTTTAAATATAGTATGCATGATAGAAAAAGCATTAAAAAAAACAAGCTTATTCTTGTGGAAGAATATCCAAGGACTAAATTACATATATTGTTAGTGGAAGATAATGAGCTAAATGCAGAAATATTTATTGCACAATTAGAAGAGTATAAATTTTCAGTAGAACATGCAGAATCAGGTTTTAAGGCCTTAGAATTGTTAAAGAATAATAATTACGATGTAATTTTAATGGATATTGAAATGCCCGGAATGAATGGCTTTGAAACAATGGGAAAAATATTCGAAATGGGGAAACAATTTATACCCGTAATCGCTTTATCTGCTCATGCCCTAGATTCAGAAAAATCAAAAGCTCTGGAATTGGGTATGATAGAATATTTATATAAGCCAATTGAACCAGAGGTGCTTGTAAATAACATTTATCATTTAGTTCATAAATTTAATGAGATACGCAAAAATAATAAGTCGGCTATATCTTACGAGAAAGGAATCGTTTTTTTTGGTGAAAATCAAGAGCTTTACCATAGAGCATTAACTAGGTTTAAAGAAACTTATTCTACTACATATCTTTCGGCTTTCGATTTGCTTGAAAAAGATAAAACAGCCTTAAGAGACTTAACTCATAATTTAAAAAGTGGTGCTGAAATGATTGGTGCACATAAATTGCATCTGTTAGCAAAAAAATATGATTATGAATTTAGAGAACAAGAAAGTTATATAACAAAAGAAAAAGTTAATTTATTAATAGATGAATTAGCTATAGTTCTTGATGAAATTTAAGTCGATTAATTAAATTTTCAAGGCTTATCATATTTTCTTTTGTTGCTTTTAACTCGTAATTAGTCTCATTACTTGTTAAGTAAACCAATTTTTTTACACGATCAATTTTTGTTAAAAATTTTATGTTTATAATAATTGACCTACTTATTTTAAAGAAGGAATTCTCATTAAAATATTTTTCAATTTGGCCAATGTTTTTCGATATAGTTTCTGTCTTTTTTTTTGTCAAATAAACATTAGAATAGCACCCGTCAGCGTTTACATATATTACATCTTTCGTAGTTAAAACCAAAGATCTATAAGAATTTCGAATAATTATTTTTGATTCTGAGTGCTTATCTGGTTTATGTGATTCGCTTAAAAAAGTTGAATTAATTTTACTCTTATCTAAAAATCTTTTGATAGTTTCATCAAGTTCCTGTTTGTTTAAGGGTTTTACTAGGTAGTCAAATGCATTTGTTTTTAATGCATCCATTAAATATTCCAAATGAGCAGTAATAAAAATAACGGTTGTGGGTAGCTTAAGTTCGTTAATTTCACTCATAACATTCATCCCTGATTTATGAGGCATGTTAATATCTAGAAAAACCAAATCAGGCTTATGAATTGCAATGTGTTTAATTGCTAATTGAGAGTCGCTGATAGACTTTATAATTGATAAATTTTTGTATCCCGATAAAAAATCGGTTAAAGTTTCTCTTGAGAATTTATCGTCATCAATTATGATGCATGTTTTTTCTTTCAAATCAGATGTCATAAAAGTATTTAAGATTTTTGTTTTGCACTCGTCATAAAAATAGTAATTCCAAATTAAAATCCATGGTTAAATTAACATAATAATTAATTTATTTAGAAAAGGCTTTGTTTCGTTTATTCTTGTTAGGGATTTATATAGTGTAAGTCATTAAGTGCAAATGTTTCTTAGTTTTTTTTCAAAATTGTACATATAATAATTTACTCATTTGGTATCATAATTTCCCAGATTATTGGAGATCAAAAAAATAATTAATATTCAAAATGAAAAGGAATAGATATTGCAAAGTTACTGTTAATCAATTGTGTAGATATGGACTGCTTGTGTTGATTGCAGTTGGTTTATTTGCATGTGCCAGTATTTTACCAGCAGCAAAAGATAACTTTAAGGAAGCAAAAGATTTATTTGATTTAGGAAAAAGACTTGAAGCTATTGAAAAAATCACTGCAGCAATTGTAATTCAACCCGATTATCAAAACGCTCAAAAATTTATATATAAAAATTGGGACATATCTTTGCCATCAGCCGTATCAGAAGCCAAACGACTAAGCAATTCGACAAAAATAGATGACGCAGAAAGAGTGGTTTCCATTTACAAATCTCTCATAAATATTTACACAAATTTGGCTAAAGTAAAACTTCCCTTTGCCCACCCCAAGGGGAAATGGACATGGGATACAAAGATTATTGATTATACAGCAGATTATAATGCAGCAATTACTTATGCTCATAAGCTATTTTATGAGCAGGCAAAAGAAAAAGTTGATGTATCTGAACTAAAATTATCCTATGATTTATTTTCAAGAATGTATGACAAATACACTTTTGTTGAGAATAAGGATTCAGTTGCTCAACAGGTAGCTAATATTTATAATGCTTTTGGTGTAAAATATGAAATGTCAAATAGTATTGATGAAGTAATTAATGCGTATGATGCCTATGGGTATTCGCTTAAATTTGTTTCGAATAAGCCAAAAATACTTGAAGCTAGAGAAAATGCTGCTGCTCGAATATCAGATTTATATCTGGCAAATGCTAAGGAACTTTTTGCAGCAAACGATATAAAAACTTTAATGGAATCATTAGAGAATTGTAAGAAAGCTTTACAATGGAACAAGGGTAATTCTGATGCTACAGAGTTTGCGATTAAAGTAGGAGCTAAAATTCATACCGTTTATTTTACGCAAGCTCAAGCTGAAGAACAAAAAAATACAATTCAAAGTTTAGAGGAATCATTAAAGCTTTACAAACTTGCATTAGAGTGGAAAAAGGACGATCAGATTACTTTAGATAAAATTGCAACGGTAGAAGAAAAACTAGCTGAAAAATATTACCGGATTGGTAAAAATCTTGAGAAGTCTAAGGGATCAAAAGATGAAATAATTAAAAACTATAAACTTGCACAAAAATGGGTTCCTAATTATAGAGACACTCAAAAAAGAATTCATATAGTAACTATAATAGATGAAATTAAAAAGCTGGAAAATAACATTGCGGCTACTAAAAAGCAAAATGAAATAAGCCGTGCAAATGCAACAAGTACTGGAGTAATGCTTGGAAAGGCTGAAACTGGTTTAAATAAAATCACCTATGTGTCGGGAAAATTTAAAGACTTACATGGTAGTATGAAAACCATTATCACAACATGTTCTGCATTAGCAGGAATACCTGTAGTAGGAACCATTGCAACCGCAGCAAAAACTACCATTACGGTGGCTAAGCAGCCCATTGATGAAGTTGTTCATACTTTTAACACCATTGAAAAACCAATTGTATTACCCAGTAAAAAAGTAGTGTCGAAATCAAAAGGCTTGGTTGATTCTGTAAATGTTAAAATGGCTAGCGTGTCAAAATCGCTAGCACTTGCAAAAACTTCTGCGCAAGTTTTTCGTGAGTGTATTCAAAACATGGAAAAGGTTGAAGATTTAAAATCCATTGAAAATGAAATTGTTGTGGTAAATAAAAACTTAGACAAATTCAACAATGAGTTTAAAAATGTAAACAATAGTTTGGAAGGAATTAAAAAAGTAGCGACTAGTTTTTATGGGTATGTTTCTCCAATAAATGAGGTTGAAAGGGGAATAAATTCTATGTCGGGTGCTATAAATTCTATTAAATCGGCAACCGATGGTATTAATAGTGTGCTAAATAAAAGAATACCAGTTCCTTTCAAAGATGATCCTTCAATAAGAGATATTTTGGGTGCAACAACCGGTTGGTTATCTGCCTTAATGGATGAAGCAACGAAGCCATTAAAACCTTATTTAAATCAGTTGGCTAAGCAAATACCACCTATACCAGGAATTGATGAATTTACCGCTAATGTAAGCAAATTGAAGGTGGAATATGAAAAAATAAATAGTGAGTATGACAAAGCTAAAGCTTCATACAACAAACTAACAAATTATGAAAAACAGATGAAGGATAGCTTCAATAAAATTATTGATAGAACAGGTTGTGGAACAAAAATTTAATAAAATATTAAAACAAATTATTTGAACTATGAAAATTAGAAATTTAGTAAAACTGTTGAGTGTTTGCTTAGTATGTATTGTTTTAGTAAATAATACTTATGGGCAACTTCAAAAAACACTGTGCGATAATCTTCAGACTATTGCAGGTCATACATTTGTAATTGCTTATGAAAAAGAGGGCAAAGAGTATATCATGTATGCTTCTAATGGCACAGAATTGAATGCTGAATCAATTTTAACGACTGAGTTTGCAGGAGAATTCGAGGATGTAACTATTGAAAATAAAGCAGGTAGATACTTTATCGTTAAACTTAAAAATGGTGAATATCTTTCAAGAAATGGTTATGGTAAATTAAGTGCAGACCAGCATAAAACTGCATTTGAAACAAAAAAAACAGAGGCTGGATTTAATGAATATACGCAACCATTTGAAAAGCGAAATGAATTTTATGTAAAAATGACAGTGAATGATGATGGTACTGTATTGTTAGGCGATAATAAAACAATATGCAAAATGTACTTGGTTAAAATTTAAGAATTCAAATAAAAATGACTATGAAAAATACAGTAAAAATATTATCCCTTGCTTTATTAATTTTTGTTACAAGCATTAGTTATGGGCAATCGATTAAATCGTATGAGCTAAAAATGCCTGCTAAGATTATTGCTGGTGGCGGTAGCGTATTTGTAAAAGCTTTAGAAAATGGTGGAAAACTAGAACAAGGCTTTGGTGAATCATTTGGCAAAGCCTTAAAAACTCAGTTAGACAAAGAAACAATAGGACAAAAATCAGGCACTAAGTGTTTTAACCCATGGTACACAACAAAACTATATAAAACCGCAGACGGAGAAAGTCAAGCTGATTTTATAATAAGTGGTTCCTATGCTATCAATGGCGATGAATCAAAAACTTCAACAGTAAACAGTTCAAAAGAAAAGCTGGAAGGTTTATCAAAACCAGTTACTTATTATTATTATTCTTATACGGCATCAAGTAAAGCTAGTTTAGTGGGGAGCATTGTAGTTACAAAAAAAGATGGCAGTAAAACTATTGAGATTCCCTTAAAAGGAGATAAAAGTAAAAGTGAAACTGGGTATTTGAAAAAGGAGTCTGTTGCTTCAGTATCAAGTTTTGCAAGGGAATTAAGTAAAAAACAAATTGCTACCTACCAGAGCATGTTTTCTCCAACTTTTGATGAAAAGAACTACAGGTTTAAGAATGTGAAAACCAAGGATAAAGTTCTAAAAAAGGAATTTAAAGCAAATGAGAAGGCTATAAAAAATCAATTGAAGGCCGATAATTTACATGAAGCAGCAAAGCTTTATTTAGAATTGGAATCAAAGGAGAAAAGTGAGAATCTTTCTTATAATATAGGTATGTGTTATGAGCTTATTGGAAATTTTACAAAAGCACTGGAATATTATAACAATGCTGGCGATAAAGGAGCCCTTAAAGACATTAATGAATTAATTAAATTAAAGACAACTTTTGAAAGCCTTGGACTTAAAGTTGAGGAAGGTGTATTTTAATTTTTTAGCAATGCATTGTTTTATTGTATCGTGGTTGTAAAGCCATGATATTCAAATTTATATATTGAAAAATAATGAATTATTAATTATTAAATGTTATAATATGAAAAAATTATTAGTGATTGTATCGGTATGCTTATTAAGCAGTTCAATGCTTAATGCGCAACGAGTTTATAAACCAAATGGGGGTAAAAAAACTACTCCCTCAAGTTCAACAACAAGTTCAACTTCAGTTAGTACTCCAACATCTGTTGAAACTACAGTAACAATTCCTAAAAAGGAGTATTTAGTTCGTGTAGCAGGAACAAATGCTTATTGGGATATTCCTGGACATCCTGATAGAAATTCAGGCTCCAATGCGGTGCAAATGTGGGGCTTTGATAATGGAGCCGACAGGAAAGTAATGTTTATTCCAGCAGGAGATGGATTTTATTATATTAAATTTTCTCACAATGGGTATTACCTGGATGTAAAAGGAGGTAACCTTAATAAAGATGCTCATTTACAAATATGGCAACCCAATAGAACTGATGCTCAAAAATTTAAAGTATTGCACAAAGGAAATGGGAAGTTTAAACTAGTAACTGTTAATGGCTTGGCCGTTGATTGCGAAGGTGGAGGCTGGAAAAATGGTGTAAAACTTCAATTATGGGATGACCATAATGGTCAATGCCAAACTTTCGAAATTGTTGAAGCAGGAACTAAAAGTAAATTTTACGGAAATTAATCGATAATCAAAAACAAATAATTAAGAAAAATGAAAAACACAAGAAAATTAGTAGTTGCAGCCCTTGCAGTAAGCATGGCTTTCACATCATGTAAAAAAGCACCAACTGCAGCTTTTGAAGTGCAAGACGGAATACTTTATGCCACAAAAGATATCAAATTCACCAACGATTCTGATGGTGGTGGTCTTGATTATCAATGGACATTTACAGATGCTGAAAGTACTTCTTCTTCACAAGAAAACCCAACAGCAGTTTGGAACACACCTGGTACTTATAAAGTTACTTTGGCAGCTTCAAACAAAAAAGGTGATCATGAAACTTCTGAAACCATTACTATTGAAGAGTACATACCTTATGTTACAGTTCAGAATAATACACCTGCTGAATTATTTGTTGCTTTAGGAACTGAAGGATTGAGTAGTGGGCAAACTGAATTAGATTGGGCGTTTAATAATAGATACCTTATTGTCGAATCAGGTAAAACAGTTGATGTGCAGCTTTGGGAATCAGGTTCAAATTCAGTTGATATTTCTGGTGTTGATGAATTGTATATGGCTATTTTTGGAAATGAAGCTTTATACTCTGTAGATGCAGAGGATGGTGTGGTTGGTCTTTTGGCATGGCATGCAGTTGGATTAGATAAAGTGGATATGGATAGTAAAGCTATAATTGATGTTTCAGGTGACTTCTTCTATGTTGCCATTCAAAACAATAGTTATTCAGATCTTAAGGGTGTACAAGCATGGGTTGCTGGAAGTATGGTAGGTGAAAATGCTTATTGGTCATTAGCTTGGGATGCTGATGAAACTACAAAAAATGCAGGTTATTTTGATGCATATAAAGAAATGAGAATGCATACCTATACAGCTGATGGAACTTTTACTGCTTACTGGGATGAAGGTGTTCAATTTGAATTTGCCGATGGAATGACAAATTTCTCTGTTATATTAGCTACTGGTAGCGATTTTAAATCGAATGATGGTATTTCGAAAGCTACTTCAACTTCAGGTAGTTTGGGTGCCATTAAAGAAGGTGATTTAAGATATAATACACCAAGAAAAGCATCTATTAGCAGTGAAGATTTAAAAGCTTTTAAATCTTTCAAATAATAAATAAACACAATTTTATAAGTTAAATTGTTAGTTAGTTAAAAGAGCTTTGGTTTGTAAATCAAAGCTCTTTTTTTGTTTGGTCATTAGTAGTACCAAGGATTATAGGATCAAGTAAATATTAGGGTTGTTTTTAATATTTTTTCTTATTTTCAAAAAATGGAATTAGAAACTTTA